>NZ_JAMXYB010000026.1:0-36598 GCF_024129495.1 Acinetobacter sp. S4400-12
ATCGAGGCAAAAGACTAGGATTAAGATTCAATCTAATTGCGGGAATCTATAATTTAGAACTGAGTAAAAAATGACTTATGAAAGAAGTCTATTAGATCTCTTTCATAAATCTTGGATTCTCAAATGAAGTGCAACAGAGAACTATTAAACAATCTTACTCAGCCTAATCATATTTCCGAATAAACAAAGCCATTTTTTTTATTTTTTAATATACAAAATTTACTTTAGCGTATCTATTTATAGCCAATATATTAAAAAAGATATCGAGTTAAATCATCATGAGCCGAGCAACTAAGCCACTAATTGTGACAGTCATTGTAGTGATTGCAATTGCTACATTTATCTATTTTCAAGCTAAAAAACTAGATATGAATCCTCAAGCAGTATCAAAAAATGACAAACCTGTTGTGATTGCATATCAAACAGGAATTGACCCAACTAAAATTGCACAGGCAAAAGGTGAATATGAAAAAGACAGTGGAAACGATATTCAGTGGAAAAAATTTGATACAGGAGCAGATGTTGTCAATGCTTTAGCATCTGGTGATGTCGATATTGGAAATATTGGTTCAAGTCCTGTAGCGGCTGCGGCAAGCCATGATTTACCTATAGAAGTATTTTTTGTAGCTGCGAAACTAGGTTCTTCAGAAGCATTAGTTGTAAATAATAAAGCAGGAATTCAATCACCAGCTGACTTAAAGGGCAAAACTATTGCCGTACCATTTGTTTCAACAGCACATTACAGCTTGTTATCAGCTTTGAAACATTGGAATATTGATGAATCAGAAGTCAAAATTATTAACTTACGTCCACCTGAAATTTCAGCAGCTTGGGAGCGTGGTGATATTGAGGCAGCCTATGTATGGGAGCCAGCATTAAGTAAATTACTTGCGTCGGGTAAATCTTTGGCAGATTCCAAACAAGTCGCTGATTGGGGTGCACCAACATATGATGTTTGGGTGGTACGTAAAGATTTTGCAGAGAAAAAACCTGAATTTTTAAAGTCTTTTGTACAGACATCATTAAATACGATTAATGAATATCAACAAGACCCTGAAGAATTTAAAAATAATACAGAATATTTAGCACGAATTTCTGAGTTAACAGGCTCAAACGCAAAAGATATTCCATTACTTTTATCTGGCAATATTTACTTAGACAAAGAACAACAACAGCAACTTTTTGTAGAGAAATTTGCTAAAAATATTCTAGATACCGCTGAGTTCTTAAAATCACAAGGCAAGGTAGACAAAGTTAAACAAAGTTATCAAACCAATGTTAACGCAAGCTTTTTAAAACCTTAAGGAGCCAAACATGAGTGTACTTAAGGCAGAAAATATCAGCTTAAGTTATAACAACAGCACGACACCAATATTGGAAAATATTTATCTCAATATTCCCGAGTCCTCTCTTACTATAATTTTAGGTGAGTCAGGCTGTGGCAAAACTACATTATTGAATATCTTGGCAGGTTTTCAACAGGCAGATGATGGTGTAGTAAAAATTGATAATCAAGTGCTCACAGCTCCAAGTGATCAGCGAGCGGTTGTATTTCAGGAACATGCTTTACTACCTTGGCTAAATGTCGCTGAAAATGTAGGCTTTTCTCTGAAGTTAAAAGGTTTAGCGACTAAAGAAATTGAACAGCATGTGAGTCAAATTTTAAAAATAGTTGGGCTTTCACATGTGACAGAAGCCAATATCTGGCAGCTCTCAGGAGGGATGAAACAACGTGTTGGAATAGCAAGAGCTTTAATTAGCCATGCGCCTTTTATTTTACTTGATGAACCTTTTGCTGCTTTAGATGCATTTACACGTGAAAATATGCAACAACTAGTTTTAGATTTATGGATCCAACAAAACAAAGGTTTTTTCTTAATCACGCATGATATCGAAGAAGCACTATTGTTGAGTCATCAATTGGTATTGATGTCTGCACATCCTGGGAAAATTATTGAAATATTACATTTAAATTTCGCTCAACGTTATAGAGATGGTGAGTCGATCCGTTCAATTAAATCAGATTCGGATTTTATACTGTTACGTGAAAAGTTATTTGAGCAATTACGCCAACAGAAATTAGAATCTTTGGAGGTTTAAATGAGTTCAAATCAACCACGAACGGTACTGAAATTTAACCCCATTATTGCACCAAAACCGAACAGTAAAACAGTGGCTAAACGTCTTCATATTTTTAAGCAATATGCAACCACAGTATTAAGTTTAGTAAGTGTACTTTCTGTTTTACTTGCTTGGTATGTGGTTACTGCACTACATTTGATTCCCGAATTATTTTTGCCAAGTCCTGCTGCTGTTTGGCAAAAGTTTGTAGAAGTCAGCCAACAAGGCTTCATGAAAGCAACACTCTGGCAACATTTGGCAGAAAGTATTGGGCGTGTTTTTATTGCTCTTTTTGCTGCAATTGTCATTGGTATACCTGTGGGTTTATGGATGGGCTTAAACCGTTGGGTAAGAGCTGTACTTGATCCACTCATTGAATTGCTACGTCCAATCCCACCACTTGCGTATTTACCTTTATTGGTCATTTGGTTTGGTATTGGTGAAACGACAAAAGTTTTACTTATTTTCTTTTCAATTCTTGCACCTGTGGTGATTAGTTCTACTTATGGCGTGTTAAGTCATCAAACCAACCGTGAGCGTGCAGCACTTTCCTTAGGTGCATCTAAACGTCAAGTTTTACAGTATGTGATTTTACCAACGGCACTACCTCACATTATTACAGGTATTCGTATTGGTTTAGGGGTAGGTTGGTCAACTTTGGTTACAGCAGAGTTAGTAGCAGCTGATCGTGGTATTGGTTTTATGGTGCAGTCAGCCGCACAGTTTTTAATCACTGATGCGGTAATACTTGGCATTATTGTAATTGCACTAGTTGCAGTAAGTTTTGAATTATTTTTACGCTGGTTGCAAAAACAACTTGCACCTTGGTACGGACAACAGTTTTAAAGTAGAAGATGAATCATGAGCTTAAATATTGAAAAAATAAATCCAAATATTGGTGCAATTATTTCAGGAATTGATCTAAACCAAATTTCTGAGCATGAATTACAACATCTTCATGATGCTCTACTTGAGCATCAAGTCTTGTTTTTTCGAAAACAAAACTTAAGTGCAGATTCGCAAGTTGCTTTGGCACATAGTTTTGGTCCATTACATATACATCCAATTTTCCTATCGTTGCCACAAGCACCTGAAATTATTGTATTAGACAGCCATCAACAAGACTTAAAAGACAATGAGCTTTGGCATACAGATGTGACATTTAGCCATACACCCCCACTTGGCTGTGTGTTGCAAGCGATCAAACTTCCACAAACAGGTGGCGATACTTTTTGGGCAAGTGCAACAGCATCCTTTAAAGCTTTGCCTGAGGCATTAAAGCAAAAGCTTCGTGGTTTAACTGCTACACATGATATTCGTAAATCATTTCCTGTAGAACGCTACGGTAATACACCTGAAAAATTAAAACAGCTTGAACTTAGCTTCCAAAAAAATCCGCCTGTTGTACATCCTGTCGTGTGTAGGCACCCAGTTACACAAGAAGAAGTGCTTTTTGTAAATGAAGGTTTTACGACACGTATTAATGGGTTATCACAGCAAGAAAGTGATGAGTTACTGATATATTTATTTGAGCATAGTGTAAAAGCGGATTTTCATTTACGTTGGCAGTGGCAAGAAGGTGATGTTGCAATCTGGGATAACCGTTGCACACAGCATAAAGCACTGTTTGATTATGGCGATGCACACCGCATTATGCACCGAGCAACTATTATTGGTAGCGTACCTGCTTATAAACTCACAAGTTAATTCACTACAAACGTCATAAAATTTTTGTTGAAGTTAATTCAAAACCTCTCGACCTGAGAGGGTTTGTTTTTTAAGTTGAGATTTAAAAAAAATATGTAAAAGGTTAATTTTAAATTAAATTCTGAACAGCCACCAATCTCCTAGACAAATTTGGTCCATATATTAACGAGGTATGGCTCATGTTGAGCAGACCATTCGGTCGTTGAGTCAAGTCAAATCAAGATATCTTCTCAATTTACTCGGGCTTGGTGAGAAGAGGATCAATTATTTGTACGATAAAGTTTAGGTACAGGTTTACTCATTTACAAAATTAAATGCTGAATAAGCCCTAAAAACATTGGGCTGCACAACCAAGCTTATGAAAGTTAGGAAATTTAGTAATTTATGTTTATCCAATTCATTATAAGACTAAAGTTATAGAGTCTCTATTCCAACCGCAATTATGTGGTGCGGATAGATTGATTTATATACATCTCTTAAGTTTCTAATAACGTATAAGATTTTAATAGATTGCAGAATTGGTCATACCAAATATTAAGTTAAGTTATCTTTCTTGTGTTTTTGGGTTACTATTACTAATATAATCGCTCTAAATGTCCATTTTATTCCTTAATTACCTAAATTGGTCATACCAGTTTGATTTATAAGTATAATGAACTGTTCAATCTAGTAGTTAAGCATTTCAAGGAGTAGACAATGCTTCAACAGTGGCAACAAATTTATGATCCCATGAGTAATATTTGGGTTTCGAGTGCTATTGCGCTAGTTCCAATTGTTTTCTTTTTTTTAGCGTTAGCTATTTTTCGCATGAAGGGTAGTGTAGCCGCGACAATTACTGTTTTTTTAGCCTTTCTGGTTTCATTATTTTTATATGAAATGCCAATCGAAATGGCATTGGCATCAATGGTATATGGCTTCTTCTACGGACTGTGGCCAATTGCATGGATTATTATCGGTGCGGTTTTTATATATAAGATTTCAGTGAAAACAGGACAGTTTGAGGTTATTCGTTCCTCTATTCTATCAATTACAGAAGATCAACGTCTGCAAATGTTATTAGTAGGATTTGCTTTTGGTACGTTTTTAGAAGGTGCAGCAGGTTTTGGTGCACCTGTGGCAATTACTGCGGCATTATTGGTAGGACTCGGTTTTAAGCCTTTGTATGCGGCTGGGCTATGTCTGATAGTAAACACTGCACCTGTTGCTTTCGGTGCAATGGGAATTCCGATCATTGTGGCTGGGCAGGTTTCAGGTGTTGATACCATGGAGATCAGTCAAATGGTGGGTCGTCAGTTACCCTTTATGGTGCCAATTGTATTGATATGGATCATGGCAATCATGGATGGTTGGCGTGGAGTTAAAGAAACTTGGCCTGCTATTTTAGTTGCAAGCTTATCTTTTGGTTTAGCACAATATTTAACATCAAATTTTGTTGGGCCTGAGTTACCCGATATTACTGCTGCAATTGCATCATTGATCAGTTTAACTATATTACTTAAGTATTGGAAACCAAAACATATTTTTCGTTTTCAGGATAAAGATATACGGGTAGATGAAACTATTATCGAGCAAGCTCGTAAGCAATATAGTGTGGGACAGATAGCCAAAGCTTGGTCTCCATTTTTGATACTTACAGCAATGGTGACGGTCTGGAGCATCAAACCTTTTAAAGATTTATTTATTAAAGATGGTGCCCTAAGTGATTTTGTAATTTCAATTAAAGTGCCGTATCTGCATCAATTGATTCAAAAGCTGCCGCCTGTTGTGCCTGAAATTAAAGATTATGATGCGATTTATAAATTCGATTGGTTATCGGCAACGGGTACAGCAATTATGTTGGCGGCATTACTCACGATTATTTATTTAAAAATGAAACCTAAAGCGGCAATTTCGACATTCTTTGAAACAGTGAATGAACTGAAAACACCAATTTATTCGATTGGTATGGTGCTAGCTTTTGCGTTCATTGCAAACTATTCAGGTCTGTCAGCGACACTGGCTTTGGCACTGGCACATACGGGTCAAGCTTTCACCTTTTTCTCACCATTCTTGGGTTGGGTCGGAGTGTTTCTTACAGGTTCAGATACTTCAGCTAATGCATTGTTCTCAGCGTTACAAGCAACTACAGCACAGCAAATCGGCGTGCCTGAAGTTTTATTAGTTGCTGCCAATACCAGTGGTGGAGTAACAGGTAAGATGATTTCCCCTCAATCGATTGCAATTGCTTGTGCGGCAGTGGGTTTGGTTGGTAAAGAATCTGATTTATTCAGATTTACAGTAAAGCACAGCATTATCTTTACGATCATGATTGGTATTATTGTGACCTTACAAGCTTATATTTTCCCGTGGATGATTCCGTAAACGGGTCAAGGAAAAGAATGAAAGTCTCTGACAAAGTAGTACAGCGTTTACGTCTATTGATTGAAAAAAATAATGTGCAAATCGGAGAGCGATTGCCTGCTGAACGCCAACTCTGTGAACAGTTGGGTGTGTCTCGTAGCTCTTTACGTGAGGCGATTCAACAGCTGATTGCCGCAGGAATTATTCAGAGCAAAGCGGGTGCAGGTACCTATTTAAAGCAGTTGCCTGCACATTGGTCACAGCATCAAATCGTTGAGCCATTATCCGGTTTGATGGATCAAGATCCTGAATATCGTTTTGATGTACAAGAAGCTCGTATGGTGCTTGAAGGTGGTACAGCATGGTATGCGGCACAACGTGCTACCCCCAGTGATTTGATCAATATTCGTCAGTGTTTTGAGCAGATTAGCCATTTTCAGGCTTTAGGTGATGATGCTCATGCAGCAATAGCGGATGCAAAGTTTCATCTGGCGATTGCAGAAGCATCCCACAATCTAGTGTTGATCCAAATGATGCGTAGTTTGTTTGATTTATTACAAGACAATGTGATGTTGGGGCGACGTAAAGTTTACACCACACCACAACATTTTGAACAATTGTATGACCAACACTTTGAGGTGATGGACGCAATTGAACGTCAAGACTCAAAGGCTGCTCGTAAGGCAGCTTGTGGGCATATTGAATTTGTTGTTCAACGCGTACGTATGATCGATGAGGAAGAAGCACGTCGTCAACGTTCGAGTCGATTAAATAGGACATAAATTATGATTATTTCTTCTGCAAATGACTATCGTGAAGCTGCGAAACGTCGTTTACCACCATTTTTATTTGAATATATTGATGGTGGTGCCTATGCGGAATATACCTTAAAGCGTAATGTGGAGGATTTATCAAAAATCGCTTTACGTCAACGTGTGTTAAAGAACATGTCTGAGCTGAGCTTAGAAACGCAATTGTTTGGTGAGAATTTGGCATTGCCAGTGGCATTGTCACCTGTAGGCTTAACAGGTATGTATGCACGTCGCGGTGAAGTTCAAGCCGCTGTTGCCGCAGATAAAAAGGGCATTCCCTTTACCTTATCAACAGTTTCAGTTTGTCCGATTGAAGAAGTGGCACCTGCGATTCAACGTCCAATGTGGTTTCAACTGTATGTACTACGTGACCGTGGATTTATGAAAAATGCCTTGGAACGTGCTAAAGCAGCAGGCTGTTCTACCTTAGTATTCACAGTAGATATGCCCGTTCCAGGTGCGCGTTACCGTGATGCACATTCAGGGATGAGTGGTAAAAATGCTGCAATGCGCCGTTACATGCAATCATGTATGCATCCACACTGGGCTTGGAATGTCGGTTTATTAGGGCGTCCACATGATTTAGGTAACATTTCAAAATATCTAGGTAAGCCGACAGGTCTTGAAGATTATATCGGTTGGCTGGGCAATAACTTCGACCCTTCAATTTCTTGGAAAGATCTTGAGTGGATTCGTGATTATTGGGAGGGTCCTATGGTTATTAAAGGAATTTTAGATCCTGAAGATGCTAAGGATGCAGTACGTTTTGGAGCAGATGGAATTGTGGTCTCCAATCACGGTGGTCGCCAGCTTGACGGTGTGTTGTCTTCTGTTCGTGCACTTCCTTCAATTGCAAGTGCGGTTAAAGGTGACATTAAAATTTTAGCAGATTCAGGAATTCGTAACGGTCTTGATGTAGTACGTATGTTGGCTATGGGTGCAGATATTTGCATGCTTGGTCGTGCATTTGTATACGCACTTGGTGCTGCCGGCGGTGCTGGGGTAAGTAATTTACTAGATTTGATTGAGAAAGAAATGCGTGTAGCAATGACATTGACTGGTGCAAGAACCATTGCAGATATTACATCGGATTGCTTGGTTAAGTTAGAAAAAGAGCAAGCAATTTAATTACCCACTTTAGTAAATTCCTGCCAAACTTCCTTGGAAAAAAGAGATTCTTATCCGAATAATTTAGGTGAAAAGCTTCCTTTTAAAAAGGAGGCCTTAATAGTTTAGAAAGAATCTCGCCCAATCGTCACTTGAGCTGAATTTTAAAAGATACCTAGGTGAGAAAATTAAATTATTTGGGCATTTATAAAATAGAAGACTTAAAAATGATAAACATTCAATCCTCTTCTCAACAAACAATTCAAAAACTGATTGATGTTGTTGGTAAAAAAAATGTAATGACTTGCGAGAAAGATACTCGTTTGTATCGCCAAGGTCGCCGTTACGGTGCAGGGAATGTCTTAGCTGTCGTTATTCCTGGGACATTGGTAGAACAATGGAAAGTACTAAAAATAGCGGTTGACGATGGTTGTATCGTAATCATGCAAGCTGCGAATACAGGACTTACGGGTGGCTCAACCCCATTCGGCGATGATTACGACCGTCCAGTATTATTGATGAGTACTCGTCGTCTAAGTGGTATTCAAGTAATCAATGAAGGTAAGCAAGTCATTTGTTTACCAGGTGCGACTTTGGATCGTTTAGAAAAAGAATTAGCAGTTTTTAATCGTGAACCTCATTCAGTCATTGGTTCATCTTGTATCGGCGCTTCAGTCTTAGGAGGCGTGTGTAATAACTCTGGTGGAGCATTGGTGCGTCGTGGACCTGCTTACACAGAACTTGCATTATATGCAAGGGTGAATGATCAAGGCTCGCTTGAATTAGTCAATCATTTAGGTGTTAATCTGGGGCATTCCCCTGAGGAAATCTTATCGAATTTGGAACAACGAAAATATCAAATTACCGACATCGAAAATGAGAGTCAGTGCTATGCATCAGACCATCGTTATATTAAAGATGTGGCAAAAATTGATGAAAACACACCGGCACGTTTTAATGCTGATCCATCTCGTTTATTTGAAGCATCTGGTTCAGCGGGTAAAGTCTGTGTGTTTGCGGTACGTTTAGATACGTTTGAGAGAACTTCAAGTCAAGTGTTTTATGTGGGGAGTAATCGCCAAGAAGATTTAACCGAAATCCGTCGTTTTTTACTGAAAGATTTACCGCGTATCCCTATTGCTGGTGAGTATATTCATCGTGTTGCTTATGACATTGGTGCTGAATATGGTAAGGATACTTTTATGTTTATCGAGAAATTCGGTACAGCCAAAGTGCCTGCTGCATTTGCAATGAAAGATAAAATAGATGCTTATCTTGAAAAACTTAAAATACGTGGTCTTTCTGATAAATTTTTGCAGTTGCTGACAAAGTTTCTACCCTCGCACTTGCCGAAGCGTATGAATGCATTTCGAAATTTATATGAACATCATTTGATACTACGTATTGAAGATCAAGATGTGGCTGCGGTAGAGGCATTTTTAGAAAGCTACTTTGATCATCACGAAACTGGTGATTATTTCCTTTGTGATGAAGATGAAGGGCGAAAAGCATTTTTACATCGTTTTGCGGTCGCAGGTGCTGCAATTCGTTATCGAGATACGCATCGATCAGAAGTCGAAGATATTGTTGCATTAGATATCGCACTTCGCCGGAATGATCGTGAATGGGTAGAAACCTTACCTAAAGAAATGGATGAGCAGATTTTACATAAACTGTATTACGGACATTTTTTATGTCATGTATTCCATCAAGATTACATTGTTAAAAAAAATGTTGATCCTTTAGCTATGGAACATGCAATGTGGCGTTTATTAGATAATCGTGGGGCTGAGTATCCAGCAGAGCATAATGTTGGACATTTATATGTAGCTAAGCCTGCATTGAAAAATCATTATAAAAAACTTGATCCAACAAATACTTTTAATGTCGGAATTGGGCAGACATCTAAGCTTAAATATTGGAAGTAATAGGAATGATTTTTAATGCAAAGCATATTGTTAGTAAATAATCCAAGATAATGGTATCTAAGATATATAGCCGTGAACCAATTTTAAGCCAATGATTTCTTAATCTGAATGTTTATGCAACAAAGCCATTCAAACTTAATAGGATATTGATTGTGGAAACCGAGAGTTATCTACTGGGTTAGATGTTCTGAATCTTTAGAAAGAAAGCCAATTATCTCGGAAGATAATTGGCTTGAGTAAAGAGTTTGGCTATCCGCTTATTCGTCGATCATCCCAATAACACGGCACTACAATCAAATTGTTTTCATGCAACCGTGACCATAATCGGACACCTAAATCCCGTTGCATATTCTGTAATGTGAAATTGGAAATTAGCAGCGTGGACTTCATATTGTCATAACGGCTATACAGAACCTTATGCACCATCTCTAGACGTTTCTCATGCCGCTCATGCAGGCCATATTCATCAATTACTAATAAATCAAAACTGGAGAAATGGTTGATTACTTCCTTTTCAGAACGTGAGGCATCTGACCAAGTGTCCATCATTTTTTGAGCAATTTCTGCACTGGTATAGTAGCGAGCAGATTTTGTACTGTTATGCAGGATGTTACGAATGATTGACGCACTCAGGTGAGTCTTTCCTGTACCTGGTGTACCAATGAGCAGCAGGTTTGGATAATGGCCAGAAATAATTTGCTGTGCAAAAGCCTGACATAGTTTGATGGCATTGTCTTGTGCAGGACATGCAATCACATAATTCTTGAAGCCACGGTCCAGGTAGCGTTTATTGAGCCCTGAGTTTCTGATTTTCTGTTGTAGCAATCGCTGTTGCAACTCATCTGCATAGGCTGCATGTGAGTGATGGACGGTTTCTTTCGCACACAATTTACAGAGCTTGTGACCAGCAATTTCTATCAAGGGTATATGATGGGTAGGGCAAAGTGTTTCTGTTGTTTCTGCGCAAAACTGGAGCGTTTTAAGCATGGTATTCATGGTCATTCTCCTAAATCCATTTGGAATTTTCTAAAAAAACCTCATTTTTTTCTTCAAAATTTGAAGATGAAGATGAAGATGAAGATGAAGATGAAGATGAAGATGAAGATGAAGATGAAGATGAAGATGAAGATGAAGATGAAGATGAAGGGCATGGTTCAAGCATGACTTGAGCAATACTCGGGCTATTCTCAAGGATTGCTTGAGCATTTACTTTTCGTTGCTTGGCTGATGCTTGAGCATTACTGGCGGATTTCCCCCAACGTGCTTGAGCTGCATTTTTAGCTTTATCAGATTTCATTTGCTGATTTTGCAATGCTTGGCTTTTTAAACTGGTTAAAAAACTTGAATGAATCTGCTCAGATTCGACTTCAAACAATTCCAGGGCTATTAGCGTATTCAACAAGGTTTTAGCCTTGGTATGTTGCGATAATTTTGTGATGCTACATATTGTTGCTAGGTCATGAGGAATAGCACCATTTTTCCAGAAATCCATCATTAACAGTAGTGCTGCACCAATTTGTTCTGCTGTCATTCGTGCAAATTTCGCCTGTAGGTCACCAATATAGAGTGGCATCCAAATTGAAATATCTTTATGCATGTGTTCACCTTTTTTATAGGTATAGAGGGCTAAGGTCATCAATCAGATGACCTTGTATATTTATGTGATCAGGGAGCCAGGCTCATTAACCTGAGGCGGGCCTGTTGGGCTAAATCATCGTAATGGGCTTGTCCATCATCCAGCAGTCGCTGTAGCCACAGTCTCAATGCCTGGTGATCATCGAAGCATTTGTTGATCTCCAGCAAAAACGCCAGATTGTGCAGTTTAGGAATGTGTAGCTCATGGATTAATTCACGAGCGACAGTATCAGCTTCAGGACTGACGACCACACCACCAAAGAAAGCTTTACTATTCATGTACAAGCTCCTCTGTATTTAGTTTTTCCAGCATGGCTTCAAAAGCACTGCCATCGCGACGCGTAACATTGGGGATATAACGACTATAGACCCGGAATAGCATTTCAGTCGTTGAATGTCCTAATTGACGTGCGATCCATTCGGGATTTTCTCCTGCTGACAGCCAGAGCGTTGCTGCTGTATGACGTGTTTGATAGGCACGACGTGGCTTTAGGCCTAAATAGCGTAATAAAGGATGCCAGACACGTCTATTCACTAGGCGATAATCGAGAGGTCCACCATCACGATTACAGAATACAAACTCTGATTTACTATTATTTAAGCTTTTCTGTTGCAGAAAGGCTTGATAAACGCGGTCATTCATCTGGATCGTGCGGTCAGAACCATAGGTTTTGGTTCCACCCAGCTCCCCATTCACCAAGGCTTCGCGAATGTGGATTTCTCGGCGTTGCAAGTCCACATTTTTCCATTGCAGACCATCGATTTCACTGGTACGCATACCCGTAAAAAAGCGAATGGTGTAATAGGGGCGGAAGTCTTCACGCACCGTGTTAAGAATTTTATGAACCTCTTCCAGAGAAAAAGGTGTGACTTCAATCTTGCTTTCCTTCAGATTGTTAATATTTTTATAAGGTGATTCAAACTCGTATCGTTCAGCCGCATCATTTAGTATCATACGTAAAGGCGTCATGATTTGATTGATCCTCGATGCTTTCAGGCTTGTCTGATCTTTTCCGTGTGTCACTTTGGCGAGAGAGGCACGGAAGTTCAGCAAGTCTGACTTCTTGATTTTTGAAAGAACCTGATTACCAAAAGCAGGGATCAAATAGTTTTTGATGACAATTGAAACCTTCTGTTGATAGGAAGCTCTCCATTCAATTTGTTTCTGTTTAAACCACACTTCAGTAAACTCTTTAAAAAGAGGAATCTTGGTTTGTACAGCGATTTGCTGACTTCTTTTTTCCTTAAATTCATCGACACGTTTACTTTTTGGAAAGTACTTTTCGTATTCAAAAGTTCCCAGTGTGATTTCTGCCTCAAGCTGCTCGAGACGTTTTTTCAAAATGCGACGGTTATAGGCATTGTCTTCAAGATTGGTTGTTTCTCTGCAACGAATGCCCATGTAGCGAAAGTCGGCAATCAGTTTGCCACTTCGTTCCCGGATGGTAGCCATCAGTTAAACCTCCTAAGCTTTATTGCAAGGCATCCATGCTTAAACCAGTGAATTTAAGCATTTCAGTTTCAATACGTTCCCAAACAAAAAGAATTTTGCGACCACCAAAAGGACGGATGTAGTGAACACCTTCAATAAAGACACTGTCCTTCAGCTGGTTGCGAATGGTACGAGCGTCGTACTGGATTTTTTCAGCCAGTTGCTGGGCTGTGAGATAGGTATATGACATAATAGAGCCTCATATTTTTTACTAGGTAACTAGGAAAAATTATTCCTAAGACATAAATTATCATATTTTTATGTTGTTGCAAGTACTTTTTATGATTTAACTAGGAAATTTTATGATTATTTCAAACTTGGCAGTTTTATTAGCAGAAAGGAAACTTAAGGTTGCTGATTTGGTGAGAAGTACTGGAATTAATAAATCTACTTTACATAAACTTTATAATGATGAATCTGTACGGATTGATTTTGAGACAATTGATAAAATTTGTATTGCATTAGATGTAGAAGTGGGAGATTTGTTGATTTTCAAGAAAATTGATAATAATCAAAATGATAATAGTTAGTTTGGTCACAATTGGTCACATCAAAAAGTGAAATGGTCACAAATTCTTGATCATTTGGTAAAAAAATACCTTGTTTGGAAGAGAATAGGATAATTTTTTGCCTTCAAAAAAGCTCTGAAAGTGGTGATCGATTGAGGATATTTAAGGTCAATTGAGACCATTTTTATTGTCGTGGGCACGCCATGGTCACATCTTGGTCACAAAATACAAATTACATTAAGAATATTTTTTATTGAATCGAATAAAAAAGAAAGGAGGGTTTTCAAAAAACATAATAAAATCAACATGAAAAAAGCCCCAATCTTTCAATCAGGGCTTTTTGAATTTGGAGCGGGAAACGAGACTCGAACTCGCGACCCCAACCTTGGCAAGGTTGTGCTCTACCAACTGAGCTATTCCCGCATAGGCGATCAATTTTTTACTACAAAAAAATGAACAAAAAAGAATTTGGAGCGGGAAAGGAGGCTCGAACTCCCGACCCCAACCTTGGCAAGGTTGTGCTCTACCAACTGAGCTATTCCCGCATGCCGTGTATAATACAGCATGAAAAATCAGGGTCAATCACTTTATGAAAAATCTTATATCAATTGCATAAAATAAAAGCAATATTAGGGCTATAAGCAGATGGGTGTACAAAAGTTATGCCAATTTTAATGAAAATTGGCCACAATCAAATGATTAGAGGTAAATCGTTCACCGAAATAGAGTAGAGAACAAGGTATACTGGAGACAGATTATCAATGGGAGTCAGGCCATGAGCTTAGAACAACAACTGAAAGACCGTTTGGCACAATTGTCACCAAGTTATCTGGAAGTCGTCAATGAATCTTCGGGTCATGGGGGGTATTTTCCAGGTAAAGAATCGCATTTTAAGGCAGTCATTGTCAGTGAAGCGTTTGCTGGCCTGCGTGCGGTACAGCGTCATCAGAAAGTCTATGCTGCAGCGGGAGACTTGTTGGCTAAAGACAAGATCCATGCTTTAGCCATCCACGCTTTTCTACCTGAGGAATGGAAAGAACAAGATACCTCAAGTCCAGCCTGTGCACATGCACCCAAACACTAAGAGCGTATTATGGACACTCAACTTTTAGTTAAAATAATTCATATGTCTGTTGCAGGCGTGGCCCTAGTGGCCATCCTTGTACGTGCGCTCACCTTGTTTGCGGGTACACAGGAAAATTTACCTAATCCAGTGGCACAGAAATTTTTAGTGGCCTTACAGCATTTGTCCATGACCATCATTGCGATAACGGGCGTAATTGCGCTGGTCCTTAAAGACTTTGATGTGCAGCCCTGGTTCTATGCCAAAATCGTTCTGTTTCTGGTTTTGCTTTCATCTTTGGGGAAAGCGTATAAAAAAGATGATTCAATCTTATTGGTGCAGCGTCGAGCAGGTCTACTCATCGCAGTGGTTTCTTTGCTTGCGATTATCGGATTGGTGATTAGCAAACCAACGTTTGGTTAAAAAAATGAATTAATTAACCGCAATGTCATCTCAGTGAAATAAATACAAAAATGAAAAGAGGTTCTTATGCGTACACGTGTGATATTTAATCAAAAAGGTGGGGTGGGCAAGTCCAGTATTGCAGTGAATCTGGCTGCAATCAGTGCGCACCGGGGGCTGAAAACACTGCTGATTGATCTGGACCCCCAAGCCAACTCCAGTCAATATTTACTGGGCGATGATGCCACCTATTCACATGATAAACCTGCATTAGAACCCAATATTGAGAACTTTTTTGCAGATGTACTCGGTCAGCAGCAAAGCAAGGGACTGCTTGGCAATGCGATAGGCTCTATTTTAAAGACCCGCGCCAAAGGGCTGGAAAGTTATGTGCATCAATCGCCTTTCAAGCATCTGGATATCATTCCCGCCAGCCCGAATTTGGGTGCTTTGGCGCATGGACTGGAAGCTAAACATAAAATCTACAAGCTACGTGATGCTCTGCAGACTCTGGCCGGTCAGTATGATCGGGTCTTTATTGATACGCCGCCAGCTTTTAACTTCTTTACCCTGTCTGCCCTGATTGCAGCAGATCGGGTTCTGATTCCGTTTGACTGCGATGTATTTTCCAAGCGTGCTCTGCATACTTTAATTGAAAATATCATCGAAACTCAGGATGATCATAATGCCGGTCTGGAAATTGAAGGGATTGTGGTCAATCAGTTTCAGGCGCAGGCAAAACTGCCACGCGAAGTCGTGCAGCAGCTCAAAGATGAGGGACTGCCTGTACTGAACAGTATGTTGCCGCCTTCTATTATGATGAAAGAATCCCATCAAAAAAATCAGCCATTGATTCATCTCGCTACTGAGCATAAATTGACTCAGGCCTATCAATCATTGTTCAATGAGATTGAGCAGAACTAAGATCGAGCTAACTATGAAACTTGTGAAACTAAGTCTGGGCCTTGGCATGTTGGTGCTGCTAAATGCCTGTGCAAGTACTATCAAGCCGACCTATGTCTCACCGACCCATTATCAGGCACTTAGCTGTCAGCAGTTACAGAGCGAATATAACCGGATTCAGCAGTATATTAATAATGGTGTGGAAGTACCTAAACGTACTGGAGTCGGGGTGGGAGTAGGTTTAGGTGGCGGCTGGGGCAGTCGGGGTGGCTGGGGCATTGGTCCAAGCGTATCCGTCAATATGGGGCAATCTTCCAATACCAAACGTACTGAAACGGCACGACTATTGGGTGAACAGGAAGCCATTGTTCAAGCAGCACGCTATAAAAACTGTCCGATGATTGCCCGGAAAGCTGTGGCGTCTTAACTATCTTTGTAATAATCAAAAATGCTGGCTTTAGGCTGGCATTTTTTATATCGGCACTGTGATATGCTAGAAAAATAAAAATATTTTGATGAAAAAATGACTCATCAGCATAAAAAATAAAAATTTGTGCGCTTGTTCTCGGGCTTTAAGATTGGTTAAGGTACGGCCTGAATTGAAGAGTTGCTCTGCCTATGATTGAAAACTGGTTGTTTGTGCTAGCCATTTTAGCGGTCCTGATGATTCCTGGGCCAGCCAATGCAATGGTCGCCAGCTCGGCCTATCAGCATGGCCCATTAAAAACCAGCCTTTATATCCCGGCGATTCTGGTCGGCTATCTGTATGCCATTAATGCCTGGGCCTTACTGATTCATTTGTTCTCCCCAATCTGGCCCGGTTTTAGAGGGGTGGTGCATGTCTTGAGCTTGATCTGGGTAGGCTGGATGACCTTTCATTTATATCAGGCCCAACAATTACAGCAGTATAACAAGGGCCATCCACATGTACATCCTTGGAAAATGTTTAGAATAACCTTAAAAAATCCCAAAGCAGCGCTATTGGCTGCGGGGATTTTACCCACAGCAACCTGGCAAAGTCCGGTCAATTTTCTGCTAGTATTTTCAGCATTTATAGCGGTCGCAGTGCCGGTCACTTTTTTCTGGATATACTTCGGACAGGCATTACTTGCAAATCAGCTTAAACGCATCAGCAACAAGCTAATCTATAAGATCACCTTATTGCTGCTTTTACTGTGCCTGATTCCTGTATGGATCAAGCTTTGGGATTAATTCTAAGAAAAAAGATTTAAGCCGGTTTGCTTTTTTTCAGCTTCTGCTGGATAAAGCCGACTATGCCCGGCATCACACTCAGAATAATGATACCGAAAATCAGATAGGTGAAGTTGTCTTTAATAATCGGCATATTGCCAAACATATAGCCTAAAATCACAAAAGAGCTGATCCAGAGCAGAGCGCCCACCACGTTATACGTCAGGAAGTACTTATAGTTCATGCTGCCAGCACCGGCCACAAAGGGTGCAAAGGTGCGGGCAAACGGTACAAAGCGCGCAAATATAATGGTTTTACCACCATGTTTTTCAAAGAACTTTTGTGTATAGGTTAAATGCTGTTTATTAATAAAACGTGATTCAATCTCGAACACCCGTGGACCAATATATTTACCAATATGATAATTCAGGGTGTCACCCAAGACTGCCGCAGCAAACAAGAGCGGAATCAGCACCCACGGGTCCATCGCACCGGTTGAAGCCGCTAGAGCACCCGCAGCAAATAACAAGCTGTCGCCTGGCAGGAAGGGCATGACCACCAGACCGGTTTCCACAAAGATAATCAGGAAAAGAATGGCATAAATCCAGATCCCGTAATTGGTGATAAATTCAAGCAGATGGTCATCCACATGCAAGATAAAATCAATCAGTTCCATGAGCCGAGTACAAGCAAAAGTGTGCTGAAATCCTAACAGTGATCACCATTAAAGTCAGTAATAAAAGTCGACTATTTTGCTGCTGGTGGTTTGGCTCAGGGGCTGATCCGGCCTGCTGCAAACTCATGACTGTCACACCATCGCCCGGTTTTTATGGCTATGGTTTTAAAACAGATGACAGGGGCTAATGTGGCTGTTACATAATCGCTGCGGAGCAGATGGTAACTTTCTGCTTAGATGGTAGCTTAATGATACTGCAAGGAAAGGTTGAGTATGAAGCAATATATTCTAGCAACACTGGTAGTGGCAGCAGCAAGTCCGACCCTTCAGGCCAAGTCCGATCAGGCGCTGATGGCAGAAGCCCAAAAGAATGTGGTCAGCATTGCCCAAGCGCATAAAATGAAAGATGAAACAGGCGTGACGGTAGTGGGCCAGATTATAAAGCAGCGCTCGACAGACAGTGATGAATTTGAGCTGAAAGATCGAAGCGGCAGCATCATGATTGATGTCGATGATGATGACTGGAAAGTGTTAAAACTCAAAGCAGGTGATCGAGTAAAAGTCTGGGGTGAGGTTGATACTCATCGTTATAAACCGACCGATATTGATGTCATCAAGATTGAACGGGTGAAATAACCCCGGTTCTTATTTTTAAACAGGTGAGGCTGCAATGGGCTCTCCTGTTTTTAAGCCCGAGCCTGGCTTGGCAATTGTTTAAAAACAGCTCAAACATAATTTAACTGTTTAATCTTGATCCTGTTTGGAATAGTGTGCGTAAACTCAAGAAAAATGCTAGAATACAGCGCTTATTTCGTTTGCCTTTCATAGTTGTTTGTCATGACTACCAATACTCAAATTACTGAAGATCGTATCCTGATTCTGGATTTCGGTTCTCAATATAGTCAGCTCATCGCACGTCGTGTCCGTGAAGCTGGCGTATATTCTGAAATGTATGCCTATGATATGTCTGAAGAAGACATTCGTGCATTTAATCCAAACGGTATCATCTTGTCAGGTGGACCTGAAAGCGTTCATCTGGAAGGCAGCCCACGCGCACCGCAAGTAGTATTTGAGTTAGGTGTACCGGTACTGGGGATCTGTTATGGCTTGCAAACCATGTGTGAACAGCTGGGCGGTAAAGTTGAGCCAGGCACCGTCCATGAATTCGGTTATGCAGAAGTAGATATCTTGGTACGTGACCAGCTGATTGGGAACCTGCAAGACCGTGAAAACCAGCTGCATGTCTGGATGAGTCATGGTGACAAGGTTGCCCGTCTTCCTGAAGGCTTCCAGATTACTGCTCAGACACCAAGCTGCCCGATGGCAATGATTTCTGATGAAACTCGCCGTCTCTATGGTATCCAGTTCCACCCGGAAGTGACGCATACCTCGAAAGGTGCAGAAATTTTATCAAACTTCGTGCACCAGATTTGTGGTTGCCGCGGTCTTTGGACACCAGAACATATTATCGATTTGCGTATTGAACAGCTACGTAAACAGATTGGTAATGAAAAAGTATTGTTAGGTCTTTCAGGTGGTGTGGACTCCTCTGTTGTGGCTGCACTGTTGCATAAAGCGATTGGTGACCAGCTGACCTGTGTATTTGTAGACAATGGCTTGCTTCGTTTGAACGAAGGCGATCAAGTGATGCAAATGTTTGCCGAGAACATGGGGATCCGCGTGATCCGTGCAGATGCTGAAGAGCGTTTTCTGTCTGCACTTGCTGGTGCAACTGATCCTGAAGTTAAGCGTAAAATTATTGGCCGTGAATTTATTGCAGTCTTCGCTGAAGAAGCACGTAAATTGGACGGGGTTAAATTCTTGGCGCAAGGTACGATTTATCCAGACGTGATCGAATCTGCCGCTAGCAAACAAGGCAAGGCACATGTGATTAAATCGCACCATAACGTGGGCGGTTTACCTGCAGACCTGGCATTTGAACTGGTTGAGCCATTACGTGACCTGTTTAAGGATGAAGTACGTAAATTGGGTACGACGCTGGGCTTGCCACACAGCATGATCTACCGTCATCCCTTCCCGGGTCCGGGTCTGGGTGTGCGCATTCTGGGCGAAGTGAAAAAAGAATATGCCGATATTCTGCGCCTTGCAGATGACATCTTTATGCAAGAACTTCGTGCAAGTGGCTGGTATGACAAAACAGCTCAAGCCTTTGCGGTATTCCAGCCGGTGAAATCGGTGGGTGTGGTAGGGGATGGTCGCCGTTATGCCTGGGTGATTGCGCTGCGTGCAGTAGAAACGGTTGACTTTATGACAGCCCGTTTTGCACATCTTCCATATGAATTGGTAGACAAGATTTCGACTCGCATTATGAATGAAATTGCGGATGTATCACGTGTGGTCTATGACGTGTCATCTAAACCACCTGCAACCATTGAATGGGAGTAATTTAGGGGTTTTGGACAGCACTGCTGTCCGCCTAAATTACGCCAAGCGCTATGCGCGTGGCAGTATCTGATTTATCAGATATAACCTAATAAAAAAGAGCGCTTCGGTGCTCTTTTTTTATACTCTTAGATTCGCATTTGAAGTGCAACACCATGTTGTAGCCATAATATCTGACGGGGAATTTTAAAGCCGAACCCTTTTTCGGAGTGATGCTTCAAATCTTGAGTAATTTCTGAGAGATCTTCATTTGTATAGGCATTTAAATCACTGCTTTTTTAATATATTGCCTGATTCAGCCCTTGGTGGTTTTATTCATGTCTCGTTAGCAGACGCAAGCATCAGCGAAATACCAGGCTATTTACGATTCTTGTGCAGCATGATCAGGCAGGCAGAACTGAAGGCTCTATAGAGTCTGATGTGTCATATCTGCTTTAGCTGTATAAGTTCATTCTAAGTTATAATGGTGACGAGGATTGTACCTGTTTATCACTGTTTTTAGCCGCCTGCTGCACAGCTTGAACTATGTTTCTGTGCTTAGCAGAAGAGGACGTTGCCGGTTTGAGAATATCCGGATGATAGATTTTAATCCGGTTACGGCCGGCTTTTTTAGCCTGATACAGCGCCAGATCCGCCTTTTTGATCAGATCGTCTAGAGTCTGTTCAGGCGACTCTAACTCGGCAATACCGATTGAAATGGTGAACTGGATACTCTGGTCAGGGGTGATATAAAAAACTTGTTTTTGAATAATTTTACGAATGCGTTCAGCAATCATTAAGCTGTCATATGGCTGAGTATATTCGAGTAACGCAATAAACTCCTCTCCGCCAAAACGAGCCAGTACATCAGTTTGACGCATTTCTTTACGGGTCACTTCGGCAATCAGTTGCAAAACCCGGTCTCCTACATCATGGCCATAATTATCATTAATCAGTTTGAAATGATCTACATCGAACATTAACAGGCAAGTACCGGCATGTTTAGGCCATTTCTGGATGGCCTGCTCGGCCAGATTGACAAAATGACGGCGATTGTAGAGCTTGGTCAGATCATCGGTATGGGCCAGATTTTTTAGGGTCTGATAGTTCCACTCATCCAGTAAATTACGCAGAAATATGCGGCGTACATTTAGGGTATTATTCCAGTTAATATAGATGCTAAAAAACCATAAAGGGATAGAAACGACGGCAAAGATAAGACCTTGGGACCAAGTGAGTAAATGAATGGCTCCAATGGTCATAAACAGGGCAATAAATATCGAGCAATAGAGTGCGCCTTTGAACTGGGTTTTGATGCAAAGATTAGTGACCAGGATAAAAATAGCGGTAGCGTACAGATAGGTACTGACGTGCGGGCTATTAGAGAGCAACAGTAAACCAATCCAGATTCCGGCAGCGACTGTCGTACAAACGGGCAAGAACATCTCTAGAACCTGGATGTTTTTATAATGGTTAAACAGGTAAGAGCCGCAGAGCATGGCTACAATCACAAGCAGTACACGTGACACACCGGAGAGGAAAAATATATCTGGAATAATAAAGATATCGGCAAAGAAGTACAGTAAAAAGGCAATCTGCGCCATATAGTTTACCTGACGTAAGTCATGGTGATTGTCCGCATACATATAATCATAAAAATATTGCCGGAATAGCGGGGGAATGCGTGCAGAACGGTCTGCCAGTGCCTGTTCAATCAGTTGACGGTTTTGCAGATCACATTCGGCCAGTTTGAGCAGTTGATACATTCTGGCATTCTGAAAATAGACATCCTTTGGAGAATGTAAATCTTCATGAGAAGATGACATTGTTATTATCCATTTATTATTTTGCCTAAGCAGTATTATGAATCATTGGAATGAAAAGCAACCTTCTAAAATGGGGATTGTATAATTTTTCTCTGCTAAAAAGTAACAAAATTTATAGGCTTTAATCCAATATCGAGAATAATTATCTTATTGATATTATATATTTTTTATTATTTTGTGGGTTGTTTCACGTGAAATATGTAAAACTATCTGGACCTGAGTAAAGTCTTTATCCATTGCAGCTAATTTTGAAGAGGGGCGGATTACTTTTTTTGCAGAACGTTAGAAAAATTAAACGGTAGAAATAGTTTTACAAAGTAAAACTGTAATAGATCAAAGCAAAAGGACGTATAGCTTGGCATGAAATAAGTATCTAAATATTTCTGTTGTTAGACTTTATACGCAGAAGCGGTACATTGTTTCAATAGTGCAACTTCATACAGCGGGTAGCTGCGAGGAAGCTGGCAAAGGAAATCATATTTTTAAGGTGCTGAGGTAAGCCCGACCATGTCATATAATCAAGAAACTGAACTGTCTTATTCCGATGACTGTCAAAAATATATCAATCAGTTTATTCAGGAATTTCCTCTGCGACGGGCAGAAATTGGGCAGGGGACTGTGATTAAACGTGCCTTGCCTAGCCGGCATAAACGTATGATCGGCGCATGGTGCTTTCTGGATCATGCCGGGCCTGCCAGCTTTCCTCAGGGGAGTGGTCTGGATGTGGGACCGCATCCGCATATCGGTCTGCAAACCTTTACCTGGATGATCGAAGGCACCATGATGCATAATGACAGCATCGGTAGCCAGCAGCTCATCCGGCCTAAACAGGTGAATCTGATGACTTCCGGCTATGGGATTTCTCATACCGAAGTATCTCCCGATACTGAAACCCAGATGCATGCCGCCCAGCTCTGGATTGCCTTGCCGGATGACAAGCTCAATATGGCGCCTGCGTTTGACCATTATCCGGAACTGCCTGTGGTACAAGCACAGGGGATTGAGTTTACCGTGCTGGTCGGAGAATATTTAAATACCAGATCGCCGGTTAAAGTACATAGTGAATTGCTGGGGGTAGATCTGTTTGCTCAAGAAAGTACCTCCGCCCGCCTCAGCTTAAATCCTAAATTTGAATATGGCTTTATGGCCTTAGAAGGCAGCGCCAGCATTAATGGACATGAGCTGACAGAAGACAATATGGTAATTCTGGAGCCAGGCCTGGAACATGTAGATATTCAGATTCATGCAGGTGGCCGGGTTCTATTATTAGGCGGAGAACCTTTTGAAAGTCCGATTTTACTGTGGTGGAATTTTGTTGGCCGCACCACTGAAGAATTAAAAATGGCACGGGATCAGTGGAGTGAAGGGCATTCCCGTTTTGGCGCTATTCCCGATTATGACGGACCCCGCCTGGAAGCGCCGGCTTTTCCAGACCGGATGCGGCCTTCCAGATAAATCAGTAAGACTGCAAGTCTACTTGGAGCATTTTTTGAATTAAACTCCAGGAATGAAGCGGAAAAATAGAAAAGCTGTCACCACAGTCATCAAAAACTGAGTGACAGGACGCGGCTTTTGCTATGCTCGAAAAGCAAGAACAATAAAATTATGAGTCTCATATGCGTGTTTTACATCATCTCGAACAATCACGATCATTTCGTATCCTGTGGGCCATGGAAGAATTAGGGCTGGATTACGAGGTTAAATACTATAAGCGTCAGCCCAATCTTGCTGCGCCACCGGCCTTAAAACAGGTCCATCCATTGGGCAAGGCACCGATTCTGGTCGATCAGGCTCAGGTACTGGCGGAATCTGCAGCGATCCTGGAATATTTACAGGAAACTTATGACCAACAGCAGCAGTTTCGTCCAGAAGATCCTGCCGACAAGGCCCAGTACCGTTACTGGATGCATTATGCGGAAGGTTCATTAATGCCGCTGCTGGTGATGCAACTGGTAATGACCACTGTACCTAAACATACCCCTTTGCTGATTCGGCCTATAGCCAAAAAAATCTGCGATGGAGTGAAGAAGCAGTTTGTACAGAGCCGCTTAAAAGATCATATCCAGTTTCTGGAAAGTTATTTGAGCGAGCATGATTATTTTGCTGGGCACTTCAGTTTTGCCGATATTCAGATGAGTTTTCCTTTGGAGGCGATGCAGAGCCGGACAAGCCAAAGTTATCCGGCCATTCAAGCCTATCTTAAACGGGTTGCACAACGTGCAGCCTATGCGCGTGCACTGAGCAGAGAAAAACAGATCAGTTCTTAAATGCTTAAAAAAAGCTGCAATATGCACCTTTTTCCTTGGCCATACGGATTATTCTGGAAAGCTCAGACGTTCTTTAGGGAAAACCACTTTAAAGGTTGAGCCTTCATTTTCTTTAGACTCCACTTCCAGATGGGCTTGATGCTGCATCAGCACATGTTTGACGATGGCCAGACCTAAACCGGTGCCACCTGTGCGCCGGCTGCGGTCTGAATCGATCCGGTAAAAACGCTCGGTCAGGCGTGGCAAATGTTTCGGATCAATCCCGATACCATTGTCTTCTACAATAAAGTAGGCCGACTCGCCATCATCATGCCAGCCCATGGTGATGCTCCCGCCCTTAGGCGTATATTTGATGGCATTGGTAATCAGGTTACTAAAGGCACTGGCCAGTTCCATGTCGGAACCAATCAGGTCACAATGACTGTCAATATCCAGATTCAGGGTATGACCATAATCAACATTATAAGCCTGTGCGTCATCAAACAGCTGATTCATCAAGCTTGGCATTTCAATAATCTGGTTCTTGGCAATATTCTTGTCATTTTCCAGACGCGAGAGCAGGAGCAGATCATTAACCAGTGCATTCATGCGTCGGGTTTGAGACTGCATCTGGTCAAAGGCACGTTTCCAGCGGGGATTGATATCTTCCTGATCGGTGAAGGTTTCAATATATCCACTTAAAACCGTCAGTGGCGTGCGCAGCTCATGCGAAATATTATCGACAAAATCTTTGCGCATCTGCTCCAGATTATGCATCCGGGTGACATCATAAGCCACCAGCAGGCGGCTTTCACCACCAAAACGAGTCATTTTGACCTGTACATAATGATCTTCAAACAAGGAAGATCTCATTTTCAGGCCATCAGGGGCTTGATCAATATTGTGGTAATATTCGATAAAAATCGGTTGACGTAACAGCGTAAGAATATTACGGCGGCGATCATCCGGAGAGATGCCAAGCAGGCGTTCTGCTGCCGGGTTCCACCATTCGATCTGCTGGTTGTCATCAATCAGCACCACTGCCTCTTGTAAGGCCACCAGTGAGGATTGCGCCCGGTCAATCAGCTCGACCATTTCCGCCTGAACAATACGTTCCTGACGCTGCGCCCGATATACATTGAACAGCAAAGCCCCCCAGATTCCGTGAATATTAGGGGGGACATCATAGGGGCGATTTGAAATCCACTCATTGACCAGATACAGGGAGCGCATCTGGGTGGCAAAAAAAGCCACAAACGCCAGTACCAGACAAACCCAGAAATACCCAATCCCGAAGCCGATAAAAGCGGCAATGATCAGAAAAAATGCCAGTAAGCGTAAATCCTGCTTGGCAAAATCCCATAAGCTGCTGTAACGGAATTTCTTGTGGTCACGTGCCAGCTCGGGGACAGGGTAAGGTTCATACATAAAACTAGGGTTACCTAAAAGAAATTAACCAGCGGCAACATCGGCCCGGGTGGAGAAGCGGTAGCCGGTACCACGTACAGTCTGCACAAAACGGTCTGCCCCATAAGGCTCTAGGACCTTGCGCAAGCGGCGGATATGGACATCAATGGTCCGGTCTTCAATATAGACATTACCCCCCCAAACCTGGTCCAGTAATTGGGTACGGGTATAGGCGCGTTCCGGATGCGTCATGAAAAATGCCAGCAAACGGTACTCGGTCGGACCCATTTCCAGAATCTTGTTGCCAAAATTCACCCGTTGGCTCACTGGATCCAGCACCAGACCATTGGCATCAATGGTTTTTTCTCCACTTAGCGCATTGGCACGGCGCAGAACCGCTTTAATCCGTGAGACCAGTTCGCGTGTAGAAAATGGCTTGGTCATGTAGTCATCAGCACCGGCATCGAGTCCCTGTACCTTATGATCTTCTTCACCACGGGCGGTCAGCATGATAACTGGAATTTCAGACAGGGATTCATCACGTTTCAAGCGACGGCAGAGGTCTACGCCGCTCACTCCACCTGGCATCATCCAGTCCAGTAAAATGAGAGCCGGACGCTGATCCACAATCATCTGATGCGCTTGTTTGGCATCTTCTGCCTGCAGACACTGAAATCCTGCCATATCCAAAGAGGTATGAATCATTTCCCTGATTGGGAGTTCGTCATCGACGATTAATATGTAGTCATCTTTCACAACGCAATACCCTATTTCATGCAAACGGTGGACCGTTTTATATTTATGACAGGCTTATTACAAAGACTAATTATGACAGTATCATTGCAGAAAGGGAAAATAGCCGAAGTTTCGCAAAGATTTGTGACAATTTTAATAAAAATTTAATTAGAAATCAGACATTTTTAATTCATTTTGTTGAGATAAGTCTTTGTAAATAAATTTAAAATTAAAAATACGTGGCGGCTGATCAAGATAAAAAACCTATTTCTCTATAAAAACTAGGCTTTGACTTTTTTCTCGGCAAAATGCTCCAGCAGGGCCAGAAAAATAATACTGCAGGAGGACAGCACTTCGTCCATCGACTGTTTAAAGCCGCTCATGACCCAGCGGATTGCAATCTGGGTAACATAGCCATTCAGTCCGGTCGACACTAAAGAAAGCTCCTGTTCAGAGCGGCTCAGGTTCGGCATCATCAGCATGACAAAGGCATGAATCATGCGGTCAAAGCGCAACATGGTTTCATGAATCGTGGCCTGATTATGCAGCTCCTGTACCAGCATGGCATCAATATAAATAATCCGTGCCATACGTGGATTATCTTTTAAAGTTGTTAGCAGGGCGGTCAAGCCGGCTTTAATCATGTTTTGCGGATCGGCTGAGGCTTGCAGCATGGCCTGCATGACATTTTGCTGCAACTCATCAATCAGCTGTAAAAAAATGGTCTGAAATAGGTGCTCACTTTTTTTAAAAGACTCATAAAAATAGCGTTCGGTGAGCTTGGCTTCATTGCAGATATCTTTGACCGTCACCGAAAAAAAACCATGGGTGCCATAAGCTTCGATACCGGCTTCGATTAGTTTTTCACGACGTAACTGCTGGCGCTCCGCCATCGACAGGCCTTTAAACTGACGCTCTTTGGCGCGGGTCGCTGGTGCTTTTGTGGTTGAAGGAGCTGAATTGGTCATAACTTTCAGTGGCAGTCTCGCTAAAGGTTGGGGCTATCTTATCAACAAATCTGCATTTGACCTATGCTGAAATTTCAGACTGAAACTTGGCCTGTAGAGACATTATAGAGTGATTGACAATACTTATTGTCAAAACTATATTGAAATGATGGGCTGCATCCTGAACAGACAAAAATACCGGCTGTCATGGACTGGCAGTATTTAATTCAAGGAATCTCAATGAAAAATTTTAACAATAAAGTTGCAGCGATTACCGGTGCCGGTTCTGGCATTGGCCAGCAGCTGGCTGTACTGCTGGCACAGCAGGGCTGTCATCTGGCACTGAGTGATGTTAATGAGCAGGGGCTGGAAAAAACACTCGAGCTGCTGAAAGGCAATCATGTCCGTGTCACCACTCAAAAAGTGAATGTCGCCAATCTGGCTGAAGTTCAGGCTTGGGCCAAGCAGGTCGAGCAGGATCATGGCAGTGTGAATATGATCTTTAATAATGCAGGTGTTGCCTTGGGCAGTACGGTTGAGGGTGCAAGCTATGAAGATCTGGAATGGATTGTAGGAATCAATTTTTGGGGCGTGGTCTATGGTACCAAGGAGTTCCTGCCATTGATCAAAAAAACCGGTGATGGACATGTGATCAATATTTCCAGCCTGTTTGGTTTGACCGCCCAGCCCACCCAATCTGCTTATAATGCGACCAAGTTTGCGGTACGTGGTTTTACCGAATCCTTGCGTCAGGAGCTGGATATGCAAAATTGCGGCGTAAGCGCGCTGTGTGTACATCCGGGTGGAATTCGCACCAATATTGCCAATGCAGCCAAAATGAATGATAGTCTTTTGAGCTTAGGGATGCATCCTGAAAAATCGGCACGTAATTTTAATAAACTGTTGCGTTGTCCGCCTGAAGAAGCTGCTCGCCAGATTCTGGATGCGGTGCAGAAAGACAAACGCCGTCTGCTGATCGGTAATGATGCCAAGGCCCTGGATATGATCCAGCGCATCTTGCCTACCGGTTATCAGCGCGTCACTGCTCTGGCTTCGCGTCTGGGTAAAAAAGGCAAAAAATCAGCTTAATCACCTTCCTCTACCTCGGCCCGCGAAAGCGGGCTTTTAACTTGATTGATGCGCTTTATTTTAATTGATTCCGAAGACAAGATAACAGGATCAGCCAGTTCTCTATAAGCCGGAAAGTTACAGCTGGTTTAATTTATAAACCGGATGTCATCACTGTATCTGTCAGTTTTTAATATTAAAAATGCGTGGACTATGCAATAACATACTGATTTTTAAAACCCTCAGATCAAGGCCTGAATAGTTTTTTTCTTCCAGACCAACTGGTAATACAAGCCCTGCAAAATACACAAGCTTACGAAGGTCAGTGCGTAGGCATACCAGATGCCTTCCAGGCCCCACCACTGGCTAAACAGATAGGCACAAGGCACCTCAATAACGAGAATGGTCAGAATATTAATCAGCATGGGCACCGTCACTGTACCGCTAGAACGCATAATCGAGGCAAAAATCGCACTGGCGCCAAAGAACAGGATCGACCACAGTACAATAAACAGGAGCTGCTGACCCAGCACCACCACCGCTGGATCGGTAATAAACAGAGCCATCAGATATTTAGAAGACAAATAAGCAAGAATTACCAGCCCGCCAGTGAACAGGATATTCATACTCAAGGCGGTGCGGGTGACTTTATTGAGTAAATCCGACTTTCCTGCACCAATGGCCTGCGCCCCAAAGACTGAGGCAGCGATAGCGATAGATAAAGCGGGAAACTGGATATAGTTCAGGACCTGATTGACCGCACCATAGGCCGCCGTTGCTTCAGCTCCATGACGGTTAACCAGTCCTACAATCACTAATCCTGCTACGGAAGTTGTCACCATCTGCACTCCGGTAGGAATGCCTAGCCGTAAAATGATCTTGCTCAACTGGGGTTGATGGCGGATATTTTTAATTAAGGCCCAGTCCAGTTTCAGTGGATGCTGTTTATAATTTAAATACAGCACTAAAAAAACCAGGACGGCCAGATTGCCTAAAATAGTGGCGATAGCAGGCGAGATAATCCCCATCCGAGGAAAACCAAAATAGCCGGCAATCAGGACTGGCGTGACCCCCAGACCGATTCCAATCGTTAATGCTGAAGCGAACAGTGGTGTGGTACTGTCGCCGACACCACGTAAAATGGAAGTATAAATAATATAAATAAAAATCAGGGGACTGCCGGCCAGCATCCATTGTACATAGGGCAATGATAAATGCATGACCTCAGGATCTGTGCCCAGCGCAAGTAAAATCTGCTCCGCAAAAATGACCCCCAACAGGGCAATCAGACTTCCCCCAATCAGGGTCATAAATAAGGTAGAGCCCACCACACAGTGTACTTTTTCCAGGTTTTTAGCGCCCCAGGCCTGCCCAATCAGGACGGTCGACCCGGCAGAGAGCCCGATCACAAAAGCCATCAAACAAAACAGGATCGGAAAGAACACCGCAACAGCAGCAATCGCGTTGACCCCCAACATCTGTCCGACAAAGATAGTATTCACGGTACCAGACAGACTTTGCAGGATATTGGTCGCAATTAATGGTAACAGAAAGACCAGAAAGGTTTTCCACAGATTTTTTTGCTGAATTAAAGCATGCTGCGCCATATAAGGTCCTGTTCTTGGTTTTTCAAATACTTATCTTAGCGAATTATGCTAGATCGGCAGTCAAAACGCCTTAGCTTTTCAGTAACGGCACAGCCTGTGTTTTAAACTTTGGCAAGAATATGTGCTGCTTCAATTAAGGTTTCATTTTTTTTGGCAAAACAGAAGCGCAGCAAATGTATATCCTGTGGAGGATCTTTATAAAATACAGAAACTGGAATGGCGACCACGCCATGCTGCTGGGCCAGATAATGACACATTGACAAGCCATCCAGATCGGGGCGAATCTCACGATAGTCCAGATTCTGGAAATACGTCCCTTGAGTAGGCGTCCATTGAAAACGTGTGCCCGCCAGTTCTGTATTAAACAAATCGCGCTTGGCCTGATAAAAACTGGAGAGCTGATGAATATGCTCGGGATGCAGTTGCATATATTCAGTCAGGGCAACCTGAATCGGGGTCACACCACAAAAGCTGACAAACTGGTAAATCTGTCTAAATAGCTGCATCAAAGGCGGAGGCGCTACACAAAAACCGGTTTTCCAGCCAGTGACATGAAAGGTTTTACCAAAAGATCCCACCACAAAGCTGCGTTCACGTAACTGCGGAAAGCTGGCTGCCGAAATGTGGCGAACATCGTCAAAGACCAGATGTTCATAGACTTCATCAGACAGGATCACAATATTCCGGTCATGAACCAGTTCAATCAACTGCTGCCAATCCTGTTCTGTCCACACGGTTCCCGTAGGGTTGTGTGGGGTATTGACAATGATCATGCGGGTCTGGTCATTGATCGCATCTTTGACCTTGTTCCAGTCCACGGAAAAGCCAGGATATTCCAAGGCAATATGCACTGGCCGAGCACCGGCCAGTTGCACGCTGGGCGCGTAGCTGTCATAGCTGGGATCAAAAATAATGACTTCCTCACCGGCACGGACACTGGCCTGAATGGCGCAGAAAATTGCAAGGGTGGCCCCGGGTGTAATGGTAATTTCACTGACAGGGTCAAGGCAGAGCTGGTCACGCTGCTGGTACAGATCTGCCACCAGACCACAGAGCACGGGCAGGCCATTGCTTGGCGCATATTGATTAAACCCCCCACGAGTCGCACGACTAAGCGCATCCAGCAGCTGGGGCGGAGCCGGGAAATCCGGAAAGCCTTGGGACAGGTTGATGGCACCCAGTTTCTGCGCCAGATTCGACATGGTGCTAAAAATAGTGACGCCCAAATCGGGAAGTTTGGAAGATAATTCGAGCATGTCCCTGACCCCTTGTCTTATCATGCAATTATTAAAGTCTGTTGAGGATTAAATGTTATTCCCGTCAGTGTAGCAGCAAGTAAGCACAGGAATAATCAGAAAATTAAAATGATCTTAAGCAAATGTACAAGCTTGGGTATCAGTCGCTCAGTCCAGCTCAATGAATCAGAACAAGTTGTTTGCCTAATCATGTGAAATAAATACCAAGATGGACGGTGCCGGGCTTATTTTTTACAATCAGCGTGATAAAAATAACCTCACCACATAATTATAAAATGCTTAAAAATATTGATACGGTGCTAGATGCACTAGGTCTGGGGCCACAAAAACGTGCACTACAGATTCAATTTACTCATCCTATTTTACACTCCCAGCTTGCGATTCAGCGTATTGAGGGCCGGCACTGGATAAATGAAGGATTACAGGTAGAGTTACTGTGTTTATCCACCCATCCCTCGCTGCCTTTAAAACAGTTTATGGGTGTTCAGGTTGCTGTAGATCAGGTCACTGACCGGGGAGAGCTGTTTCGGACCAGCGGCATCATTACGGCAGCCAGTCAGGGACAGAGTGATGGTGCACTTACGATTTATAAGCTGAGTCTGCAGGATGCCACCGCTTTATGGCAAAAACGTCGCAATAGCCGGGTATTTCTAAATAAAAGTGTGCGTGACATCAGTGAAATTTTATTTACAGAATGGCAAAAAAGAAGCCCTTTATTTACAGCCAGTTTAAGCCTGGACCTGAGCGGCCTGTCAGCAGAATATGATATTCGTCCTTTTGTGATGCAGTCCAATGAAAGTGATTATGAATTTCTTAGCCGCTTATGGCGCAGCGAAGGAATTAACTGGCTGATTGATGAAAAAGAACTGCTGCTAACAACTTCCAAGTCTGCTATTCAGCCCCAGATTTTGCGCCTGATTGATCATGCAGAGAGTTTTCAGGCTCTGGCACGCCGTTTTATCTGTTTTCATCGCAGTCATGCCACTGAAGCGTTTGATAGTATTACCAACTGGACAGCTCAGCGCAGTCTAAAGCCGACACAGGTGCAGACTCAGCGTTGGCAGGCGGAGCAACTGTCACCAGATGAAAGCCAGTATTTTTTAAATACACAGCAATTTGAATCTCCAAACGGGCAGGAAATATTAGCGCTGGAAGATGCCTGGACCGTCAGTTCAGCCTGGAGCGCTGATCTGAACGGGGAGGATCAGGCCACTTCTTCCAGTCATAGTCAGCTGGAGAAATTGAGCAGACAATTGGGTCAATATCATGCATTGCAATCAAAATACTTTCAGGCCAGCAGCAGCGTCAGAGATGCACAGGTGGGCTATTGGTTTCAGTTGAAGGATCATCTGGAAATTGATCAGCATGCAGCCCATGAACGGGAATTTCTGATTTTAGGGAAGCACTTCTATAACCAGAACAATTTACCAAAAGAGATAGGGGCACAGCTGGAGTCGCTATTACATGCCAGTTCATGGACAGCTTTGGAAGAGGAGCGGCAGGCCAACGAATTGTATTTAATTCGTCGCTCTATTCCGGTAGTTCCAGAATATCTGCCATTTAAGCACCAACCGCTGGCCTATGCACAACGTGCTAGGGTCGTTGGACCCGAAGGTGAGAGCATCCATGTCGATGAATGGGGACGGGTTAAAGTACGTTTTCTGTTTACCCGTGATCAGGATCATCAGCATGATGGCGGAGCGGGAAGCAATAATGATGACACAGATTCTGCCTGGGTAGATGTGCTGACTTCATGGGCCGGTGAGGGTTATGGCACACGATTTCATCCGCGAGTGGGTGAAATCGTAGTGATTGACTTCTTTGATGGGAATGTTGATCGCCCATTTGTCGTGGGACGTTTGCACGAAGCTGAGCGTCATCAAACTATGTTTGATGTGAAAGGTCAGTTACCAGATACCAAAAAACTCAGTGGTATTCGTTCCTCTGAAGTGGATGGCCAAGGTTTTAACCAGCTCCGCTTTGACGATACTACAGGACAGATCAGCACACAGTTGCAAAGCAGTCATGGGACCAGTCAGCTGAATCTGGGGAATTTAAGTCATCCTAAAGAAAATGAAAGTAGCGAAAGTCGAGGTGAAGGATTTGAGCTGAGGACAGACCAGTGGGGGGCGGTAAGAGCCGGCGCTGGTCTGCTGCTTTCAACATATAAACAGGAAAATGCCAATGCCAATCACTTAAATAGCAGCCCGGCTAAAAACCAACTTGAATCAAGTTTAAATAATATTCAGGCCTTAAGTGACGTTGCTAAAAACCAGCAAACTGATCCTTTGGAGGCTTTAGATCATCTGAAAAACTTTCTGGATCAAATCGAACAGCAAGATCAAAACAAGGCAGAAAACTTTAAACAGGCTTTAATGATTCTGTGTGCACCGAACTCCATTGCTATTTCGACCAATGAGGACTTATACCTCTCTGCGGATAGACAGATTAATCATAGTGCTGCGGATAGTATGAATTTTTCAACCCAGAAATCTTTAATTGCCCATGCACAGGACAAGATCAGTTTATTTGCGGCGCAGGAGGGTGTTAAAGCAGTTGCTGCACAAGGTAAGGTGGAACTTCAGGCGCAGGATGATGCAATGGAAATGATGGCCCGTCAGCAAATCAAAATTATTTCGACTGAAGATCGGATTGAAATTATTAGTCCTAAAGAAATTGTACTGACTGCCGGTGGTTCTCAGTTAAAGATTAATGGACAAGGTGTATTTGGAGTAACAGGCGGGAAATTTGAGTGTAAAGCGGGGCAGCATAGTTTTATGGAAGGGGCTAAAGTCTCTCATGAAATACCTCAGCTTCCGAATAATGCTTTATATAGCAATAGGCTGGATATATATGATCTATTTTGGCAGTCCGATTTCAGTTCAATAAATTATAAAGCTTTTATTCCTGATACTAATTCGTATATTTCAGGTCAGCTTGATACGCATGGTCGTACTGGAAAAATTACTACAGCTGATCCCTCTAAAGTAGAAATTTTGGTAGGGCTCAATGATGAATGGGGATTAAGTGTCCAAGGTTATGATGTTGATGACCTGATTGAGCAGAATAATAAATAGGATATAAAAATGACAAATAAGTCTTTAGCAACCATACAAATTCTAGATTTGTTAGGCAATCCAATTCCTAAAGTTCAATATGAAGTCAAAAATAGTAAGACAGGTCAACATGTAGTAAAGGGTTCTACCAATTCCAAGGGGTGCCTTTATGAAATTCAAAGAGACAAAGGAACGGTTTTAGATATATATGTCAAAAGCCTTTTGGGTGGAGGTATGAAAAAAGTTCAGACCTTCATAATGGCAAAAGATCGTATGCTGGTTACGGTTATAAGTCCTAAAATTCTCTTGGATTTAAAAACAGTAGAAAATAATGGAAATAAAGGAAGTTATAAACGTAAAACACATAAGGTTAAAAAAGGTGAAACTTTATCATCTATTGCACAACAGTATCACACCACAATCCGAGTGCTCGAAAGGCTGAATGGGATAAAAGATGTCAATAAAATCAGCATAGGACAAGTAATTAAACTTCCAATTAATATGCCTGCCACAGGAAATAATACAAGTATTGATAGCAAGTTAAACCCTCAAAAAAACGCTTCTCAAAATAATAAGCCTCAATCATCAGAGAAAAATAAAAAAGAGACTAAACAAGCTGATAAAGGAATTGTGAATACAGTTGAAGAGTATGAGAAGAAAGCATTAGAGCAGCTTAATGAATGGTATGAAGAAGGTAAGAAAGCTTTATCGGATGCAATAAAAATTGATATGAAAGAGGATCGCAGTCAGGATGGCGGAACACCGAAAACTGATACTTCCAACTTATGTAAAATTAATCCTCAATGTATATCTCAAGGCAAAAGTGAACTTATTAGAGAGGTTAATATCAGGCTAGCAGGCTTTGGTGGCGCATTACCTACAGATGAATTTACTCCTTTAACAGTGGAATGTATAAAACAATTTCAACGGGATTATATGGGGGTTCCTGAAACTGGAAAAATATGTGGAAGTTTTTTAGCAGCTTTAGATAAGTTTTATTATGAATATCCAATTGCAAATTTTATGACTAAAGCTAGTTGTCCCTGTGGTCAGTGTTCAGGTTATGGTAATAATAGAAGAGGTATTAAATCTGGTTTGAATACTGCTAATGAATATCCAGGATTGCATAGATCTTTAATATGGATATTAAAAGCATTAAATTTTTATTTAAAAAATGAATTTAAATATAAAGGTCTTGAAATGGCTTATATTGAGTCTGGGTATAGATGCATTAATGATAATAAGAATAAAGGAAGAACCACATTAAACCACATGGGTTTGGCACTAGATATACATATTAATAAAAATGGGAAGAGAACTAAAGCTATAGAGGATATAGAGTTTGTTAGAAAAAAAATTATGGTTGTAAAGATGGGAGCAAGTGAAGAAAGAGCTTCTGAAAAAATATATTTAGAACCAAAAAAATTTAAGAGTGGAGCAAATGGAGCAACTACTTGGGTTCATTTTGATATAACAAGATTTTCGAGTATTTACTTTAATGATGAGTATTTCAAAAAAGTAATTAAAGATCTCAATGGAAAGCCATTATTGGAGATTGTTAAATCACTAAATATAAATTCTATTTTAAATTGTGCAGGAATAATCGTAAATACCTCTACAATTTCTAAAATAACAGATCAAACTATTGATGATCTCGTAAAAGAACTAGGGGATGCAATTGCTAGTGGGGAAGGTAGCTATGAAGCTTGGAATGCAGGAGCTCCCGAAGGGAAAAGGGTTAAATATGGAAAAATAAACGACTTACCAGGTACAATTACTGGAAAAACTATTAATGAACTTTTAGAAGCTGCAATAAAATATAAATGGGATGATAATAGAAGAAGGTTTGCAACAGGAAAATATCAAACGATTCCTTCTACTTTAGCGGAAGCTAAAGCAAGACTAAATTTGACTGGTAATGAACTATATGATTGTGATATGCAAGAAAAAGTTTTTAAAGAACATTTATTAAGGGGTCGTACATCTATCTATAACCTGATTATTAATGGAAATAAAACGGTGGAACAGGCTATGGTTGATGCTTCTAAAGAGTGGGCTTCAATTGCTTTACCGAAAGGGGAAAAGAATAAATAACCCGAATCGCGGATAAGAAATGGACTTGAAAAACAGAAGGACTAGAGCCATCAGTTGAGTTACCACACAAAACCCACAACTCTAGTCC
>NZ_JAMXYB010000027.1:0-35846 GCF_024129495.1 Acinetobacter sp. S4400-12
GAATCATCGTCCAAGAAAAAGACTCGGCTTTAAAAGTCCGAGTCAGGTATTATGGCAACAACATGGTGTTGCACTTCAAATGCTAATCTAACATTTATGAAAGAGATCTAATATTAATTACCTTAATAAGTTCATCTTTTCTCTATATTTCCTCCATATTGATGAACTACAGTAAATAAGATTGTTTTAACAACTGGTCAAAGAAATGAATGATGTTTCACCCCTCTAAATCCTGTTATTTAGAGCTCAAAAATTGAGTAACAGGTTGAATTTATAACAACGAGAGCCTTTCTTTTTATTTAATAATACTTAAATAATGCTCCCCAAAACCTCCAGAAGAAAGCAACTTAGGCAATAAGATAATCCACGTTTCTACTACAAAAACTACATTAGTTTACAATTAACCGAAATCTAGCGTTAGCTTCTAAAAATTGGAAACAAGTTTTAACCATAAAAAAAAGCGGCTACTAAAGCCGCTTTCTGATAAGAAACTAGTTATCCGAGATCAATGCCACCTGCTGCACATAGTTGAATAGCTTCTGCTTGGACTCGGCTAGAGTCGCTTCATCAGCCTGAGCTTTCAAATCGCGGTGAATCCGCAAAACATGCTGGCGAATGGTATGACGCTCTGCTGCATTATAAGTTTTGCTAAAGTCATTAATGACCGGATCACCATCTTTGATCATGCGTTCGACCCAGCGTTGCAGCTGAGCGGTCTTCTTTAAACCCTGTTTTGGGGTTAAATAAGACAAAATTATGCTTTCATCTTCATTACGCAGCAGTTTGCCAATCCGTTGAAACTGGCGACGGCGTGCCTCATTGGAGCCGATGCTCTGTACATCCAGCAAGGCATCAATCAGACGCTCTTCTACAGGCAGATTTTTGATCTGCTTTACACTGAGCTCAGCCAGCTGTGCGCCCAAAGCAGCCATCCGCTGGACGGCTTTTTTCTGTTCAGTTTTACTTGCACGTCCTTCTAAAGATTCAAAGTCTTCTTCAGTAAAACTGTGCGGTCGACGTGCCACGATTAATCTGCCTCATAAAATTTTGCTGCAAAAAGTGCCTGAATTTCAGATAAGGCCATGTCCTCATCTGCGCCTTCAATCACCAAGCGTAAAGTGGTTCCCTTGCCTGCACCGAGCATCAACAGGGACATGATATTTTTCGCATCTACCAGTTTGTTCGCCTTTCCAATCTGGATACTGGAACGAAACTTGGTCGTTACTTCAATCAGTTTACCAGATGCGCGCGCATGTAAACCCAGTTTATTAATCACGTCAACAGTCGTATCAATCATGACCAGTGCTTCATTTCTCGGTGGAGGACTTGAATAGACCATTTTGCCTCAAGCGCTTTTTTTAGTCTATCCACAATATAAACAGAGCGATGCTGCCCGCCGGTACAACCAATAGACACCGTTATATAATGACGATGTCCTTCAGCAAAGGTCGGCAGCCACTTGTCCAGAAAATGATAAATATCCTGAAACATATCTTCGACTTGAGCGCTTTTTTGCAAAAACTCCTGCACCGGCTGATCCAGGCCTGAAAACTTGCGAAGTTCAATTTCCCAGTGTGGATTAGGCAAATGCCGTACATCAAAGACATAATCGGCATCCAGAGGAATCCCGTGCTTATAACCAAAGGATTGTAAGATCAAAATCAGCTGATCGGTCTGTCCCAGTCGGGACAATAACGTATGCTTCAGGTCATGCACACTTTTATCGGTGGTATCAATGTGCACGGTAGAGCGCAGCTGAATCGGCATCAGCAGGATTTTTTCTTCCTGTATACACTGATTCAGGCTTTTAAAACGTGCAGCCAGAGGATGTGGACGACGTGAAGCACTAAAGCGGGCGATCAACTCCTGATCCTGTGTGGTCAAATAGATGATATCAACCGAGCCATGCTGCTGTAGCTGCTCAAACACATGATTAAACTCTTCCAGATCCGCCCGGGTACTGCGCACATCGACCCCGAGTGCCAGCAATTCCAGATTATTGTCATTGTCCAGTTTTGCTACAATCTCAGGAAGTAAGGCCAAAGGCAAGTTATCAATACAGTAATAACCCAGATCTTCCAGTACCTGCAAAGCAGATGACTTACCTGAACCAGATTGCCCCGTGACAATTAAAATGCGCTTCATGCCTTACCATCCTTTCATCCTAGCCAACTGCGTACTTGACCTGCAAGTTATCGATCAAACGTGTGGTACCGAGTTTTGCTGCCACCAATATCACCACATCTTGATTAAACGTCTGAATTTCCTGTAGCTCCGGGCTACGTGCTTCCACATAGTCCACTACAAGTCCGGCATCGGTCAGCGTTTCACGAATGCCTCTCAATACTTGTTCCAGCGTTTGGCCAGCATGTAACTGCTGCTCAGCGGCTTGCAGACTCTGGAAAATCACCGGTGCAGTTGCACGCTCCTGCTCACTTAAATACCCATTTCGTGAACTGAGTGCCAAACCATCTTCCGCCCGTGCAATCGGTACACCAATCACTTCCAGTGGAATATTTAGATCCTGGACAAACTGACGGATCACAGCCAGTTGCTGATAATCTTTTTGCCCAAAGAACGCATAGTTTGGCTGAACAATGTTAAACAATTTTGTCACGACAACAGCAACACCATCAAAGTGGCCTGGACGTTGCAAACCGCACAGGTCATCGGTGATCTCAGCTACACTGATATTGGTCAACCGTGGCTTGTTACCATACATCTGCTCCACGCTTGGAGCAAATACGATGTCACAACCGGCTTCCGCCAGGAGCTGTTGATCTTGCTCCAGGGTACGTGGATAGCTATCAAAGTCTTCATTCGGTCCGAACTGGATCGGATTAACGAAAACACTGACCACCACGACATCACATAGCTTACGTGCTTCACGTACCAGATTCAGATGCCCCTGATGCAGATTACCCATGGTCGGTACAAAGCCAATCATTTTACGTGCCGAACGTGCAGGATTCAGTGAAGCTGATAAACCTTGGATGGTTGTTTCTGTTTTCATGTTACAACTCGACTTGGAATGTTTGTTCAGGTGCCGGGAATGAGCCGTCCAATACCGCCGCATGATAGGCTTTGAATGCATCCAGAATGGCAGTTGCACCCGATTGCTCTTGCATAAAGTTACGTACAAATTTTGCAGTATGACCAAAGGTCAAGCCCAGCATATCCTGTACCACCAGTACCTGACCATCGGTCGCTGACCCTGCCCCGATTCCAATGACCGGAACATGCGGGAACAGCTCCGTAATTTCCTGACCCAGTTGCGCAGGCACACACTCCAGTAAAAGTAGTGCAGCACCCGCCTCAACCACTGCCTTGCAATCTGCAATTAACTGATCTGCGGCTGCACGGGTACGTGCCTGTAATTTATAACCGCCAAAGACATGCACCGACTGCGGTGTTAAGCCCAGGTGGACACACACCGGAATACCGTTACGGGTCAATACCTGAACCGTTTCCGCCAGCCATGCGCCACCTTCCATCTTGACCATTTGCGCACCAGCCTGCATTACGGTTTTCGAGCTTTGCAAGGCATCATTTAAAGTGGCATAACTCATAAATGGCAGATCGGTCATAATCAAAGCATGCTGATTGCCACGGCGTACCGCTGCCGTATGATAGGCCATATCTTCTACAGTCACAGGCAGTGTTGAGTCGCGACCCTGAATGGACATACCTAAGGAATCACCAATCAGAATACTATCGACTGCGGCAATTTCCATGGCTTTGGCCATACTTGCATCATAACAAGTAAGGCAGGAAAATTTGCGTCCTTCAGCCTTATATCGTCTTAAATCACTGAGACTGATCATGAAGATACTCCTCTATTTTTGAAGTTCTCTCGAACTGCCAATTATTTCAAAATTAAATATTTGCCCAGTTGGTGCGATCGAAGACCGTCAAGGCTGAGTGCTTGACGATGTCAAGGTCTTTTAATATATGTCCATTGAACTGTAATTCAGGATCAATATCCAGCAGAGGCAGCAGTACAAAGTCGCGCTCCAGCACCCCCACATGCGGCACAATCAAACGCTCATGCTGAATCTGTTCATCGCCATAAATCAGCAAGTCCAGATCCAGCGTACGCTCGCCCCAGTGTCGTAAACGCACCCGGCCTGCTTCCTGCTCAAAGGCCTGCAGCTGATCCAGCAAGTCCAGCGCTGCAAGGTCTGTGACCAGTTGCACCACAGCATTGTAATAGTTCGGCTGGTCCTGTGGACCCATGGGCGGGCTTTGATATAAATGCGACGCTTTGACCGCCCCCAGGCTGGCCAGCTTGTGTACGGCTTCTACTAAAATCTGGCGTGAATCGCCAAGGTTGCTTCCCAAACCGATATAGCTGACTGTCATTGTGTTGGCCCAAAAATAACCTGGCTTAAATCACGCTGTACACGTTTACGTTTGGTAATCGGGTGATCTGCACCAATTTCGCCACTGGCAGTTAGCTGGGACACCGATTTACGCTCGGCCTCATATTTGGCTTTACGTACACGACGGTTGCGCGGCTCCAGCTCATTCACCAACGGTTCAATTTCAGTCATTTCCTGAGCCACTAGACGCTGCTCCAGATGCTCTTCCTGGGAAACCTTACGACGGTTTCTGGCACGCTGACGGTTATATTGGGCAATGGCGCGCTCTTTTTCATCACCATTCATTTGCTGGTATTCATCCCACCAGGTGCCCATCCCTTGTGCCGTTGCATCGCCCGATTTTTCACGTAGCAGCAGGAAGTCAAAGCCGGCACGGAAACGCGCATGTCCTGACAAAGCATCAATTTGCTGTGGTTTTGGATTCAGCAGACGGGTTTGCATTTCCCAGACTTCACGAATAAAGGTTTCAGCAAAACGTGGAATGACCGTGCGCGTGGCCTGACGCTTCAGTACATCCAGCCCCGCTTGGGCACGTGCTTCAGCTGCCACCACACCGCGGGAAAGATAAAACTCACAGCGCTCTAAAAATGGCTGCCATAGCAATACCGCATAAAAGAAAGCGGGATTAATGGTTTTACCAATGGAAATACGCTGGTCTGTATTTTTTGCGGCACGCTCAATAAACGGCGTAATATCAGGCTGGATATCAGCAAATAACTGACGCCAGATGCCAAAATCAATCAGCATCGGCAATACCCGGTTCAAATGTCCCATGGTAAAGAGTTTCTGTGACTCGTCATATAGACGGTGCGGAGAAACATCACGTAACAGCTGGGTCATTTCCGGCGTAAAAATATCCAGAATGGCCTCATCAATATTGAAATTCAGCTTGGCTGCAAAACGTAAAGTGCGCAGCATCCTGACCGGATCTTCCTCAAACCTTAATGTCGGATCACCGAGCAAACGCAAGGTTTTACTTTTGATGTCCTCTACTGCATGACAGAAGTCCAGCACAATTGCTTTGCGCGGCTGGTAATACAGTGCATTGATGGAAAAATCACGGCGGGCAAAATCCTGTTCGATGGTGCCCCAGTTATTGTCACGCAGGATCATGCCCGCAGCAGAGGTGACTGCTTTTTTAGGCGGCGCACGAAAGGTCGCTACTTCCACCAGTTCACGGCCGGAATAGACATGCGCCAGCTCGAAACGTCGTCCGATAATCCGACAACGCCGTCCGAATACCTCTTTGACCTGAGCGGGTGTGGCATTGGTGACAGCATCGAAATCTTTGGGGTTTAAACCCAGCATCAGATCCCGGACACCCCCCCCTACAATATAAGCTTCATAGCCTGCCTTGGTTAAGGCATCAATCACATCGAGAATATAAGAAGGTAATTGAGCGGTTGATAAACCACATTTTGACGCGTGCAAAGTTTGCAAAAGACGCTGTCTCCTACGTCTGAACGTAAATTTTTAAGATGACGCTAATCATATCGCTTACACCGCTAAAGGGCAATTTGATTATCTCATTCTTAGCATTCAGATTGATTGGCAATTCATCGTCTCTTCAGTCTGCTTACAGCCCCAGTCTAGCCTTGTTTTTGGCAAATAAAGCTGGCCCGATTCCCTTGACCAGCTGAATATCTTCAATCGTTTTAAATTGACCGTTTTTCTGCCGATACTCAACAATCGCTTGCGCTTTCTTCTGTCCAATCCCATGCAACTGCTGTAACTGCTCCACATTTGCCCTGTTCAGGCTAATTTTATCGGCAGCCGAAGTGACTGATAAAGCAGGCTTGGCCAGATAGTAATCACTTTCAGAAGCAGGAGAGATTGCTGCTTTCTGTTGCAGACGCGCATCCTGTTGCTGCTGTCGGGTTTTCCATTCCGTATAGTTTGTTCCATTTGTTCCCGCTGCTTGAGCAGTAGTCGCAATTGACAGATAACCAAGCCAGCAGCCGAGCAGAAGAAAACTAATCCATGTCAGACCTGTTCGAGGTTGTAACGTGTTCATGAGCAGCCCTTTTTTTTAATTCTAATTTGGCCTGTTCCCAGAGCTGATCCAACTCAGCCAGTGACAGACTTTCCAGGTTTAATTGTTGTTTGTCGGCCTGATCTTCCATCAAGGCAAAGCGAGTCCGGAACTTATGGATCGTTCCCAATAATGCCATTTCGCTCGAAACTCCAAGTTTACGGCCGATATTCACCAATGAGAATAAGCAGTCGCCAAATTCTTCCTGTATTTCATCGGAATTCTGTGCAGCTATGGCCTGCTTGAGTTCGCTTAATTCTTCTTCCAGCTTGCCATACGCACCTGCCACATCAGGAAAGTCAAAACCAATTTTGGCCACATTCCGCTGAATCTCGTCGGCCTGCTGCAATGCTGGCGCATGCTTGACCTGATCCAGGCGTGAACGGGGTTTGCCCTGCTTTTCTGTCTGCTTAATTTTTTTCCATAATACTGACACATCTTCAGGGCTCAGCTGTGCAAACTGCTCGGCCTGAAACACATGCGGATGACGACGAATCAGTTTATCGCTAATCGCCTGCACCACGTCCTGAAAATCGAAAGCACCCTGCTCGCTGTACATTTGTGCCTGAAATACCACCTGTAACAGCAGATCTCCAAGTTCATCCCGCACATCTTCAACATTAGCAGAACGTACCGCCGCCTCTACTTCATACGCTTCTTCTATCGCATATCGGGTTAGAGATTCGGGAGTCTGTTGCTGATCCCAGGGGCATTTTTCACGTAACTCACGCATGATCTGGAGTAATTGTTCCACTTTTTAACACCTCATCTTTACCAAATAGCCGCTTTATTCTGCCTATTTCTTGCTATGCTCAAAAAAAAGACAATAAGGAGATCAAGCACATGCACAGTATATTGATTAGCGGTGCTGCACAAGGAATTGGTGCCGCGACAGCTGCCCTGTTTTACCAGCACGGCTACAAAGTCGGTATTTATGACATTAACGTGGAGCAGGCAGAACAACTGGCCCAGCAACTCGGTGAACATGCCAAGGCCGGCTTTATTGATGTAACAGATTATGCTGGCTGGGAAGCAGCTTTGAGTGAGTTCGCAGTCTGGGCCGGTGAGATTAATATTCTGGTCAATAATGCCGGTATTTTATATTCAGGTCCTTTTGAAAATACCCCCATTCCAGCACATCATCGAACCTTGGATATTAATATCAAAGGCACTCTCAATGGCTGTCATGCCGCTTTTCCCTATTTAAAACAGTCCTCTTTCGCCCGGATCATCAATTTATCCTCAGCATCTGCGATTTATGGTCAGGCTGATTTGGCTTCATATGCGACCAGCAAGTTTGCAGTACGCGGCCTGACTGAAAGCCTGGATATTGAATGGCAACCTTATGGGATTCGAGTCTTGGATGTGATGCCACTTTTCGTAAGTACCGCGATGGTCAAAGATATGCAGGCGGAAAGCATCAAAAAAATAGGCGTACATTTGAAAGCAGAAGATGTGGCGCAGGATATTCTTAAACTCGCACAGCTCAAAGATTCCATCTGGCAAGTAACCCACCATCCCGTCGGATTTAAAAGCCGGTTCTTATTCCATCTCTCCCAAATAAGTCCCCAGTTCGTCAACCGGATCAGTAATCTATGGCTTGCCAAAAAATAAAAAAATAGTGAATACGCTTTTAGACACCTGGATGAATCTGAATAACTGGAAATTTAAAACCCTTGCATGACTGCTCACTTTGCCAAGCCACGCTAAGCATGCAGCCCACGAGAACATAATGTTGATAAGCATATATCCCTATATCCGGATGTTCGCAGCACCCACCATTTTGCTCCGGATAGATTTGGGTATTCAACTCATTTAAATTTATCCGAATCCCCAATCCTGAAGCCTTCAAGACAGCTTCTTTCGTGGTCCAAACCTTGAACCAGTACTCAGGATCATAATTCAGCTCCTGCCATTGCCTGAGTTCTTCAGGATGAAAAGCGTGTTGTGCCAAGGCTTCGAAACGCACCTTTCGGTCGAGATCTTCAATATCAACCCCTAAGTTCTGAACCTGATGACTGGTTGCCAGAGCATAGAAATTTTGGCTATGACTATGATTAAAGCTGAAATCTGGATGAGTGTGGAGATAAGGTTTGCCGTATTTGGCCAGGCTGAAATCCTGCTGATCAATCACGGAGCCCAACTGTGTGGAGAGCAACTGGTTACGATAGCCATAAATCCATTGTTTACGCTGCTGAATATAGTTTTTACGATCCAGGCCCTGTAAATGTCTAAGTCGTGGTGCCAGTGCGATCCAATCAATATGAATAATAGACTTCAAAAATAGTTGCCCTTATAAAAATGTTGCCTTTAGAGCTTAAAGTATAAATCAAACTAATTGCCTCTCTGACCAAAAGTCAGGAATACCCGAAAATATATTTTAATAAAACTTAAGTAAAACAATAAAATGCAGTGATTAATTAAAATAACACATGAGCTTTAAAGCTATTTTTAAGCGCATAAAAACCGGTTACAATTCAGCCACAATTTTACACATAGAAAAACAGAGGGTCATATGTTTAAGCGAATCATACTTAGTACTACAATTATTACACTATCATTTTCAACCCACGCTAGCTCTTGGTTAGAAGCTGCTACTGCAGTTATGGGAGCTAGAAACGGCGCAATCATGGATCAGGCTGAAGCCAATATGGAGCGCAGCCGTTTGCAGGCGAATACTGCTGTTGCACGTGCAGACCGTGCTTATGCTTCTAATTATAATCATGCTTCAAATCAAAATAACGGTGTCTACTCAACCACATACTTAAAAGGTTTAGATTGTACCGATTTGGCGGTAGAAGCGCGCAGTTTTGAACGCAGCTTAGAAGCAAGTCAACATGCCCTCAATCAAGCTAATAATCCTGTTTCTAAATTGGCAGGTATTGCAAGTGGTGCACTCTCTGCGTTTGCAGGCCAGTCTCAAACAGTTGCACGCGCAACTGAAATCACCAATGCTTTTACTGGCAATAACAATCAAAATAATCTTGCTGCCTCTCAAGCCGATGCTGACGTAGCTTTAGCTAATCTTGAAAATATCCGTATTTATCAAAAAGCAAAAAAATGTTCAATCTAAAACAGGAACAAATAAAAAAGCCTGCTTTCGCAGGCTTTTTACATTTAAATATGGCGATTAACCACGTTTAAATTTCTTCTCTGCTTTCTTGAATTTCTGTACATAACGACGGCGGCGCGCAGCAGTACGTTCGTCTATCTGTGACTTACGACCTTCAAACGGGTTTTCCGAGGTTTTAAACTCGATTTTTACTGGTGTCCCTTCAAGTTTGTACACTTTACGGAAGACGTTTTCCAGATAACGACGGTAATCCGCAGGCGTTTTATCCACCTTGTTACCGTGAATCACGATCGTCGGCGGGTTTTGTCCGCCCATGTGCGCATAACGCATCTTGATTCGGCGGCCCTGTACCGTTGGCGGCTGATGCGCATCGGTTGCATCATTCAGGATTTGGGTCAGTTTGGCCGGTGATACTTTCAGATGAGAAGAATCATAGGCACGATGAATCGAAGGATACATCTCGCCCACACCAGTACCATGCAGGGCCGAAATCAGGTGAATTTTCGCCCAAGGAATAAAGTCAAAGCGGCGCTCGACATCCAGCTTACATTGCTTGCGATCATATTCAGACATGTTGTCCCATTTGTTGATCGCAATTACCATGGCGCGGCCAGCCTCCAGCGCATAACCGATCAGGTGCAGATCCTGCTCCACAATCCCGTCACGCGCATCCACCACAATCACCACCACATGCGCATCTTTCATCGCCTGCAAAGTTTTCACGATGGAGAATTTCTCGATCATTTCATCCACTTTACCTTTACGGCGTACCCCGGCGGTATCAATCAGGGTGTACTGACGGCCGTCACGCTCAAAAGGAATATAGATCGAGTCACGGGTGGTTCCCGGCTGGTCAAATGCAACCACACGTTCTTCACCCAGCAGGCGGTTTACCAGTGTAGATTTACCCACATTTGGACGGCCGATAATCGCCAGACGCAGCCCGGTATTTTTGTCATGTTCTTCCGGGTTTTCATCTTCAGGCACATCCGCAAGCACATCTTCTAACATCTGCTGCACGCCGCGGCCATGGCTGGCGGCTACCTGTAAAGGCTCACCCATTCCAAGCTTATAAAACTCTACCAGCGCAGCTTCTGCATGTACGCCATCTACTTTGTTGGCGACAAGAAAGACTTTTTTGCCAAGGGTACGCAATTCACGAGCAATCTGTTCATCAGAAGCCAGCAGCCCGGCACGTGCATCGACCACAAAAATGATCATGTCAGCTTCATGAATGGCGGTTTTGGACTGCTCCGCCATGTAGGAGTCGATGCCCCCTTCATTTTCACCAATACCGCCGGTATCCACCACAATAAATGACTTATTCTGGTAGACGGCATCGCCATATTTACGGTCGCGGGTCAGGCCGGCAAAGTCTGCCACTAATGCGTCACGGCTCTTGGTAATCTGGTTAAACAGGGTTGATTTTCCGACGTTCGGACGACCAATGAGCGCAATTACGGGTTTCATAGATTAACCTTTATTCAATATCAGGCAGTCTATAGAGGCCTGCACATCAGAAAGTATAGGAAGATAGCGGGTAAATACCCGAAATAAAACACGGGGCATTGAGTTTTCAATCGCCCCGCGGTTCAAAAAATACGGTTGCGCCTAGTTTAACATAAGGCAAGTAAAATTAACGATTCTGCCAGATGCTCAATGCACCCTTACGTGTCGACACATAGAGTTGATTGTCAATCACACGCAAAGTACGGACTTCCCCTGAAGTTTTGGCACGACCGACAATCTGTCCATTACGTGGATCGATCAGATGCAATACACCCTCCAGATCACCCACCACCAGCTCATTCCCCAGCATCACCGGGTTACTCAGCTGACGATTCAACAACTGGTCATTTTCCCAAAGCGGTTGGCCGGTGGTAATTTCATAGGCACTGATTTTACCATTGCTTTGTGCCACAAATACACCATTTCCAACCACTTCCGGACGTTGAATACTACTGGCATCTTCACTCCAGACCACCTGCTGTGAGGCCAGATCCAGTACCGTCACCTGGCCCTGATAGCTGGTGGTCACGACAAACTGTCCAGCCACCACAGGTTCACCATCAATATCCACCAGACGCTGGATATCTGAACGTCCATCCGATACAGCGACACGGCGCTGCATTTTTGGTACACCACTGATCGCGTCGATGACATAAATATAGGCATTAGCAGAGGCAATCAGGATATTACGTGCATCCAGAGGCACAGGAGCAGCCACACCACGTAAGCTGAACTGTACATTCGGCAGGTTATAGGTCCATACCTGTGTCCCAGTGGTGGCTTCATGCGCATACACCGTACCATCATTACTTACCGTAATGACACGTCCCGCATGAATCAGCGATGGCGCTAAAATGGCACCCGTCAACTGGGCAGTCCACTTTTGCTCACCTGTTTTCTGGTCCAGAGCCAGGAGTTTACCTTTGTTGGTGCCTACCACCACGATTCCGTCAGCGGCTTCTACACCTGCACTCAGGGAGTCTTGCGCTACTTTTTTCTGCCAGACACGTTGCTTGCCATTAAATGCGCTCACTTCACCCTTAGGGTCAATTGCAAAAATCAGCCCCTGGTCTGCACCCAGACGCAGACGTAAAGGATCTGCTGCTTCACTGGCAGAAACATTGGTCGAAAACACCGGAACCAATGTTTTGGCCTGAGTCAATTTAGGCAATGGATTCGGTTTAACTTCTGGGGCTTTATTGGTTTTACCCGCACAGCCCGCAAGTGCAAGGGTCAAAACTGTCAAGGCACAGGTGATTTTATATGTTCTATTCATTCAGTTTCGTCCACTTGTGTTTCTATAATTGGGCGTTCAATCTCAGGATCATCGACCAGCACGCCTACGCTTTCAAGTTTCATTTGTAAAATTTGACGTTCTTCTTTGCGTTCCATTAATGCATCCCATGCACTTTGATATACTTTTTTAGCATTTTCAATATCATTTTTGGCAACATAAATATCACCACGCACTTCATCCGCAGTTGCCTTGAATGCCGGTTCAGTCACTGCATCTAATGTTTTAAGCGCAGCATCATATTTTTTCTGAGCCAGCTGTGCATAGGCCAGACGCAATTTCACCACCTGAATCAGACCTGCATCCTTGATCTTCGAGTTTTCAACTTTCTGCAAGGCCTTTTCAGCGGCAGCATAATCCTCTTTATCATAAGCCAGTTTTGCCATCACCAGCTGGGTCTGGATGGCCTGAGCAGAATCCGGAGCATCTTTGACAATTTTGTCCGCTGTTTCAGACAGCTTAGCAAATGCATCGCCATCTTGGGCTTGCGCATCATCCATCAACTGCTGCACCTTAGCAGTCTGCATTTGTGCTTCTGCCAGGTTTTTCTTCTGCCAGTATTCCCATCCGAAAAAGGCAATCAACGCAATCAAAATCCCGGTAATGATTGAAGAACCATACTTTTTCGTAAAGGATTTCAAACTTTCAAGTTGATCATCATCACTCATTGCGCTCATGCGATTACCCTTTTCCTAAGTTTTATCGATTATTTTGAAGAAATTTTAGTACTGAAAAATGCAACAAATTCAGCAAATGGCACATTCGTCTGCTCGGCAGTTGACAACTCCTTGACTGTAAAGCTCTGAGCTTCCAGCTCACGCTCACCGACGATCGCTGCATATAAGGCACCCGCCTGATCTGCCTTTTTCATTTGCGATTTCATTGAGCCTTGTGAGCCCACCTTTAAGCGAATCGCACTGCCTGTGGCTTCAAGCTGATCACGGATCTGTTCAGCCAGCACCAACGCTTTGCCCTGGGAGGCCGGATCAGCGACCAGAAATACTTCACAGTCACGTGTTGGCGTATTGTCTTCAACTTGCTCCAGCAGAAGCAATAAACGCTCTATACCCATCGCAAAACCGACTGCTGGGACAGACTGGTCTGCCTTGCCTTTCAACTGACCAACCAGACCATCATAACGGCCACCGGCACATACTGTACCTTGTGAACCCAAATGCGTTGTGGTCCATTCAAAGACTGTCTTATTATAATAGTCCAGACCACGTACCAGCTTTTGATTAATCACAAAGCTGATACCGGCTTCAGTCAAATACTGCTGTAGCTGATTAAAATGCGCCAGCGTGTCTTCACCCATAAAGTCGTGCAATTTTGGTGCATTTTCCAGAATTGACTGGGTCTTGGCATCTTTAGAATCCAGAATACGCAGCGGATTTGTACTTAAACGGCGCTGTGAATCTTCATCCAGATCGGTTTTATGAGCATCAAGGAATTCCACCAGTGCGGCGCGATATGCTGCCCGCTCATCCGATTCACCCAGCGTATTCAGTTCCAGCTGAACCTTGTCAGCTACCCCCATACGTTTCCATAAACGCGCTGTCATCAGGATCAGTTCGGCATCTATATCTGGGGTAGCTACACCAAAGGTTTCCACTCCAAACTGATGGAACTGGCGGTAACGGCCTTTTTGCGGTTTTTCATAGCGGAACATCGGTCCAATGTACCATACACGCGGTGCTGCACCGCGCAACAGGTTATGCTCCAGCATGGCACGGACACAACCTGCTGTTCCTTCAGGACGCAAGGTCAATGACTCAGGCGGATTTCCCTTGTCCAAAAAGGTGTACATTTCTTTTTCAACAATATCCGTGGCATCACCAATAGAACGCTTGAACAGATTGGTCTGCTCAACCATCGGCAAACGGATTTGTTGATAGCCATACGTATCCATCAAGCTTGATAGATGCTGTTCAAGACGTCTCCAAGCCGGGGTTTGCGCTGGGAGAATGTCATTAAAACCTTTGATTGCGACGATTGAACTCATGATCTACTCAGAAAAACCTGTGCGAATAATCTCTTTGGATTTAGCTTTTTCAAGCTCGGAAACACGTTGACGAACCATTGCTTCGATTTCATCAACCAGTTGATTTGTGTCAATTAAATGGCTTTTTTCACCATTACGGTACACCAGTGAACGTGGACTTGCACCCACTACACCAATATCGGCTTCTTTGGCCTCACCTGGACCATTGACCTTACAGCCGATAACCGAAACATCCATTGGTACGCGCACATCTTCCAGACGCTCTTCCAGAACCTGCATGACCTTGATCACATTAAATTCTTGACGTGAGCAGCTTGGACAGGCAATAAAGTTAATGCCGTTAGAACGCAGACTGAGTGATTTTAAAATATCAAAGCCGATTTTAATTTCTTCTTCAGGCTCTGCCGCCAGGGAAATTCGCATAGTGTCACCAATGCCTTCCATCAGCAGGCCACCGAGGGCAATCGCGGATTTCACTGAACCGGTACGATAAATACCCGCTTCAGTCACTCCCAGATGCAGCGGGTTATCAATTTGCTGCGACAGCAAACGGTACGCATCCATGGTTAAGAAGACATTGGAGGCTTTAACCGAAACTTTGAATTCCTGAAAGTCGAGACGATCCAGAATGTCGATATGGCGCATCGCAGATTCAAGCAAAGCCTGACCCGTCGGTTCGCCATATTTCTTTTGAATATCTTTTTCCAGAGAACCGGCATTTACCCCGATTCGCATGGAAATATCATGATGCTTTGCAGCAGCCACCACCTCACGGATTTTGGCTTCAGAACCGATATTTCCCGGATTGATACGCAGACAGTCCGCCCCATAGTCTGCAACCGCAAGGGCAATCTTATAGTCAAAGTGAATATCAGCAACCAAAGGCACACTGACCTGCTTGCGGATTTCGCCAAAGGCGATTGCGGCCTCCATGGTCGGCACAGATACACGCATAATATCCGCACCCACATCCACACACCGCTGGATTTGTGCAACGGTCGCTTCCACATCACAGGTTTCAGTATTGGTCATTGACTGAATACTGATAGGGGCATCCCCCCCCACATAGACAGAACCCACACGGATTTTACGTGTTGAACGACGCTGAATTGGATTAATAATCATTCTTTCGACCTACTCTCACCCTTAACGTGACAAACGGAATTCTGCTTTTCCGTTCACGGTATATGGAGACAATGAAATACTTTCATTATTTAAACTGAGTGATACGGCAGTGGCATCATCCAGACGAATCTGAAATGGCGACTCACCACTAAGCTGCAAGGTGGAAGCTTGACGGCCAGTCGCCAGTACCTTTCCAGTGGAATCCACGATATGAACCGAGGTTGGACGCTGAAAATCCAGTTTTAACTGGTCGCCCATCATGGCTGTGCCATTATCCAGATTTAGAACTTCAATATGAGAAGAGGGGTCTGCGGCAATTTCACTGTCATCCTGGCTGTTATTGCTGGACCAGTTTTGTATGATCGTCGTCAATACCCCCAGAATCACCAGTACCGTCAAGGCAATCAAAATGCGCTTTAACCATTTACGGTTACGATCACGCTTCGAACCCGGAAGTTTCCCCATAATTTTGATCGGAGAATTATTCAGGGCATGATTGGGCAGCAGGCCGGTATCATTCGTATAAATTTCATCAAAACGCTGGATGATGCTAGAAGCATCTACCCCCAGAAACTTGGCATAGATACGATAATAGCCCTTAATAAAAGTGGCTTCAGGCAAAGACTTGTAGTCATCCTGCTCAAGCGCAGTCAGGGTTTTTACCGGAATATTCAGCTCATTGGCTGCATCGTCCAGATCGCATTGCTGATTGATACGAATCTGACGCAAGTACTCACCTGGACGTTGAACATTTCCTAACGCGTTTGGAGCTACGCTCGAATGATTCGATGGTGAATTAGGATTTACTTCCATACGGCCTCAGTACTGTACTGTAATTGCAAATAACGTTGGTATTCCTGGCTTTCAGGAAAGAGTGCACGCAATTGATTAACCAATACCTGCATTCCTAGCCGATCACCATTGGCACGCGCGGTACGAATGCCAATCCAGAGTGCGCGGGCACTCTGATTTTTCTGTCCCACCCCACGCACAAAATGTTCATACATTTGTGTCGCTGCCGGGAACTGCTGGTTCAGATAAAAAATTTCTGCCAACTCTAACATTGATATATACGAATCGCGATTAGCCTGTAGCGCCTGTTTGAATGTTTTTTCAGCATTCACAACATCGCCAGTTTTCAGATAAATACGGCCCATATTCTCTAGGGCACGAAATCGCTGATCATACCCTAAAGTTGCACCCGCAATTTTAAACTGCTCAATCGCATCATTATAGCGCCCAAGCTGATATAAATAGGTACCGTAATTATTTCGCGCCTGTGCATTTTTCGGGTCTGCGGAAATGGCACGCTTGAAATAAGTCTCGGCTTTTTCCAGATTGAGTGGACTGCCTTCCTGCTGAAGCAGCACACCCATCATCATGTTGGCCTGAGAATCACGCGAATTGCTTTCCAGTGCCTGATCGAGCGCACGTTTTGCTGAATCCAGATCACCTGATTTAAGATATTCTGCCGCCAATTGTGTACGGACTTTAGTGGCTTTTTCCGGGTCTTTCTGACCCAGTTCCGGCGTTTGGCACGCGGTTAATCCCCAAAACCCACACAGCACTGAAATCAAAGCAAGTTTGGATGTCAGATTATTCAATTGGCGACCTCTTGTTATCCTTGTGAGCGCATAATCTCATTTGATTGCGCAATTTTCTTTTTCCACTGCTCCGCTCGACGGGTACGGTCAGCAACCTGTCCGACCAGCTGTCCACACGCAGCATCAATATCATCGCCACGCGTCTGACGAATCGTACACACAAAACCGGCATCAGACAAAGTTTTTTGGAAAGAAATAATCCGGTTACGGCTAGAACGGCCGTATGGCGCATGCGGAAACGGATTAAATGGAATCAAATTGATCTTGCTTGGAAGGTTCTTCAACAATTTAATCATCTGTTGCGCATGTTCAGGATGATCATTCACCCCATCCAGCATCACATATTCAATCGTCACGTGTTTACGCGAACTTTCATTACCATCTTTGGCAATGTAACGCTGACAGGCGGCAATCAATTGTTCGAGTGGATATTTTTTATTGATCGGTACCAGCTCATTACGCAGCTCATCATTTGGTGCATGCAATGAAATCGCCAGGGCCACATCAATATCTTTCACCATCTGATCAATTTTTGGCACTACACCTGAAGTTGATAAAGTCACGCGACGTTTGGACATACCATACGCAAAGTCATCCAGCATCACCCGCATCGCGTTAAGCACGGCATCGTAGTTCAGCAATGGCTCGCCCATGCCCATCATCACCACGTTCGTGACCGAACGCTCACGCTCAAGTACAGGCACATCTTCCATATAGGAATAGTTGGCCATCCACAGCTGACCGATGATTTCTGCCTGAGTCAAATCACGCTGAAAACCCTGTTTGCCGGTGGAACAAAAAGAACAGTCCAAAGCACAGCCCACTTGGGATGAAATACACAAGGTACGTCGTAAACCGCTACGATGTTCTGCCGGAATCAATACCGTCTCGACCAGAGAACCGTCACCGTCGCCCACACGGAATACCCATTTACGGGTGCCATCTTTGGAATAGTTTTTATGCACCACTTCTGGCGCTTTAATTTCACAAATCTTTTCCAGTTTTTCACGTAGCTTGCCTGAGATATTGGTCATCTCGGCAAAATCTGTTACAAAAAACTGGTGAATCCATTTCATCACCTGTCCGGCACGGAACTTCTTCTCGCCCAGATCTTCGAAGAATTTTTCCATTTGTGGACGTGACATGCCAAGTAAGTTCACTTTTTCCACAGAATTTTGCTGTGCAGGAGTGGACAGAGATTGTTGCTGGGCATCAGAAACTGCTGATGTAGCGACCACGTCAGTACTCATGTGTATTACCTAAACCATGTCTAAAGATGAAAGGAGAAGCTCAATATCTGAGCAAAAAATTATTCAGAGAATAAAAAAACCAGATAAGTATAATAACACTTATCTGGTTTGAATACTGCGTATTAACGCGTACGTGGAGCAATCTCAGTTTGCGCGAAGAAGTAGTTCACTTCACGATCAGCAGATGCTACAGAGTCAGAACCGTGAGCAGCGTTTTCGTCGATGCTTACAGCGAAGTCTGCACGGATAGTACCAGGAGCAGCTTCTTTAGGGTTTGTTGCACCCAGAATGTCACGGTGAGCAAGAACAGCGTTTTCGCCTTCAAGAACTGAAACAACCACTGGACCAGAAGTCATGAATGCAACCAGGTCAGCAAAGAAACCACGTTCTTTATGCTCAGCGTAGAAGCCTTCAGCTTCAGCTTGAGTCAAGTGTTTCATTTTAGTTGCAACGATTTTAAGACCCGCTTTTTCAAAACGAGCAAAAATATCACCAATGTGGTTTTTAGCAACTGCGTCTGGTTTTACAATAGATAATGTACGTTCAATAGCCATGATCGGCTCCTTAAGTCAATTGTTGACATGAAATTTTGCCGCATTATACCGAATAATGGACTTGTTTCTTCGTTTCAGAGGTAAAAATTTTACTTTTTTCAAGCCAGCAATTAACGGGCTTCGTCAATCCATGCCATTTGAATGCCTTCCAAAAGGCCTTCGGTCGATTTATTCGGGTCATCTTCAAAATCAGGCAGTGCACAAATCCAGGCATGCAGATCGGTAAAGCGAACCCATTGCGGATCAACATCCGGATGCGCTTCATACAATTCAATCGCGATATCGAGGGTATCTGTCCAACGTAAACCCATATCTATTCCTAAGCATATCTAGTGTGATGCTGTACTTTAGCAAATCTGCAAAATTCTGCGAGCCTTTCGCCGGGCTTCTGCTTGATTTTTTACAACACAATATTTAAAAATGGCGCCATACATACAATCGCCATTGCCAGCACGCCACCAAGTAAGGCCCCTACCACCACATCGCTTGGATAATGCAGCCCCAGCACCATGCGGGACAAAGCCACCAAAATGGTAAAGGGCAGCATCAGAAACAGTAATGCAGGCACTACATAACCCAGTACCACCGTAGCCATTACAGCATGTAAGGTATGGCCTGAAGGAAAGCTAAAATGATCCAGCGGATGTTCACCCAAGCGGATCACCTGATGCACCTGATAGGGACGCGGCCGTACCGTCTTGGTTTTAAGGACTTTATAAATTAAAGTTCCTACCGTACTACCTAAAACCAGATAGATAATTTGCAGGCTATATATCAAGCCCTGTACGATCCAAACACTCAACACCATCAGATACCAGAAAATCCCATCTCCAAGGCGGCTGACGATTTTAAAAAAGGTGGTAATACGCTCCGAACGGGAAAAATGATTAAGATAAACACAGCCTTTTAAATCAATTTCCAAAAACTTGAGTTTTGCATTTTGAAATTTCATTGTAGAGCTCTTATTGTTTTATGCCCTGTATTTTTCAGGTTGAACCACCGAATACAAGGCTTGTTCAAATTGATACACTGGATATTGCCAGCCAACTTCTTCAGCTTTTTGACGTGCCAGACTCCCCATCTGTTGTAGACAGAGCAGATCTGGCAGCTCAAGCATATTTTGTATAAAAGCTTGCTGATTTCCACGTGCACTTAAATAACCTGTTTGACCATGCCGGATATGTAAATGCGCACAAGCATAATCATACGCAATCACTGGCAAACCACTTGCCATTGCCTCTAAAACCACATTACCGAAGGTTTCGACCTGACTGGCAAAACAAAACACATCTGCACTGGCATAAGCCTGTGATAATTTTTGACCCGATAAACTTCCTGTAAAAATAATACTTCCATCCTGATTAAGCCGCTCCAACCTAGCCCGATCAGGTCCATCGCCTACGATGACCAGACGTATATTCTGCTGATACAGCTGGCGCATTCTCAAATACACCTGAATCAAGACATTCACCTCTTTTTCTGGTGAAAGCCTGCCTACATAGAGCATCACGCGAGTCGTGGCAGAGACACCCCAAGCATAACGCAATTCGGGTGAGCGCCACTTTGGTGAAAATGTATCCGTATCGACACCACGGCCTACAACAGCAAGCCGGCAAGTGACCCCAAAATCGGTCAGGGCTTGTGCCGTTTCCTGACTAGGCACACATGTCAGAGCAGTATTGTTATGAAACCACTTTAAATAATTCTGGATCGGTTTAACCAGAAAAGCCAAATCAAAGAAACGGCTAAAATCCTGAAAGGAGGAATGAAATCCACTCGATACCGGGATTCCCTGCAGCTTTGCCACTTGCTGAGCCACCAACCCCAAAGGACCTTCCGTCACAATATGCACCAGATCCGGATAAAAATCCTCAACTGCCTGATAAATTTTTAAAAATTGAGGCCGACCAAACTGTAGATGTGCATATCGGGGAATATGATGCGCCTTGACCAGACATTCAGCATAGGCTTTGAATTCACTACAGGTTTTTTGTTGTTCTGGGCGAATCAATAAGATTTTATGGCCTTGCTTTTGTAAACCTTTACAAAGCTGTAGCAATGAATGTGCCACCCCATTAATTTCTGGTGGCCAGGTTTCGGTCACAATGGCAATTTTTAGGCGGGGACATACCAGACTCTCCAAGGCAGTTTTATAGGGACTGACCGGTCTGCGCTGACCTTTCAAATCAAACTGGATTTTATGAAGAACTGGTCGCTGTTTTAATAATTCTGAGATGGAAGTTTGTGACATCCCGCACCTGTCTAGTTATATTTTTCATTCAGCATAGAAACCGCATATGACTACTTGATGAATCATGAGGCTCAAATACAGTTCCATAACAATATTCATCACTGCCTGTTCAGAGGATGGAATTAAGTGAATATCTGCTTAGACACCAGATACTCACTTACCACGGGTGTCCATTTAGAGTCCTCTCAAGTCTTTCCGGTTTTAGTATCGTCATCAGCTTATTTTTATATTCAAACTCTTAGCATTTAAAAATCGATATCTACTGAGATCTGATCCTGATAATGACCCGCAGGAACACCATTATAAGGATTATCCACCAGTTGAACCGAGACTATATACTTCTGTCTTTGTGTAGGGTTCTGTTTTAATCTCACTCCCCACAAACCACTATTGGCACCACTTAAATTTAATTTAGTTCTTAATTTATGAGGACCATTAGATACATAACTCATGCCGTCCGGACTGATTAAATTCTGACTATTAAATAAAATAGAATAACTGGTATCACATGAAATATTAAAGGAGGTAGCAGCCTGGCTACGCTGATAGCTGGCTAGACGTAATTCTGAATTACTAAAACCATCTATTGAACAATATTTTGCTGCTTCTGTAATTGCACTAACCGATAGGGCGATTATTAATAAAAAGAGTTTTTTCATTTTCTTCTACTCCTACTCACATATAGCTTCTAAAACTTGTTGGTTTGAATTTTGGAACTGACTTTCATTAAGAGTAAATTGGGCCTGGCACTGTTTTCCTCCTTGAGTTTTGACTTTAAGGTTATAGGATCCAGCTTTAAACAAATAGAGATAGACAATACCCTGACTATCCACAAAAGAAGGTTCGCCACTTAAACCATCTACCAGGACTTCAGAACCGATAATTAAATTATTTTGTTGAATATCTTTGATTTTTACCGCAATACGCTTGGTTTTATGAACAGGGAAATTAAACTTATAACCGCGCTGGTCCAATGCAATGAGCTTTTTTGAAGAGTATTCAAAAGTTTCATCCATAGCCAACTGATTCTGGTCAAAAGAAATATCGTAATGAATATAAGGAATAATGTCATGGATAAAGATATAACCTTTATCATTGGTATGGCCAGCGAGTGTTGCTGAACGATAAATATCAAGATTTGGATGCTGATCGACATTGACCAGGGCAAAAGCATTATATGCATATTTAGTTAATGCAACTTTATTATCCAACCAGACCAGAGCTCCTTCAAATAAGGCTTGTGAATTACGTCGATCTTCAAATTCATCATGTGATAACTGTAAATTACCGATGCTCGTTTTCCATAAGCCATATGCATTATAATTTACTTCATCATCGCTGCGATTAACGCCTAAAACATAATCAAAACCATTTTGAGTCATCGTCCTATGACTATAACTTAAACTTGTTTCATTATTTTCAGTATCATGATCAAGATAGATTTGTCCTTTGTCTCCCCAATCATAATTAAATGCAATATTGAAACCCTGATCGCCACCTTCACCAAAATCTTTAAAGAAACCGAAGTCTGAATACAGATTTTTTGTTAATCTTTTTGTTGCTCTAATATCAATAATTTGACGGTCATTATCAAAACCTTGATCATTATAGTAAGACTGATAAATGTAGTTAAAGCCCACCCCATCAACAATTTTTAAATTAAAAAAATTAAAATTTAAGGCACTTGAAGTTTTAATACTAGAATCATACAGATCATTGCTCAAATATTTATATTCTTCAGTAAAGTATCGGCTATTCAGGCTATAAGACCAATTTTTAAAACTTCGATTTAATACTAATGAGGCAGCATACCCTTGTTCCTCCTCTTCCTTCGCTTCACTCACTGAAAATGCAGTATCCAAGACAAAATACTTACTCACTCCTTGTGTCCATAAAAAGTCAAAGTTAATTGTTTCTTCACTATATAGAAGATCTCCCCCTAATGTGGTAGAGGAAGTAATACCTCGTCGAAAAAATACTTTTGTAAAAAAGTCACGATAATCATCATCGACATAATCATAATTATATCTTAGCTTCCCTAAGGAAATATTATATTCATTTAGTTTTGGTTTTAATAAGCGACTATTGATATAAATTGGGAAACTTTGAACAGTGCGGTTACCTAGAATATCTTCTACCACCACTTGAGCATCACCAGCCTGATTAAAAATTGCACCTGCAGGTAGGTTATAATTTCCAGGTGTAATAGAATCTCGATAAAGCCTTATCCCATTAATATATAAATCAATGGTTGAAGGTAAGCTTGCGCTGCCATTTAAAGTAGGAGTGTTCCAGTATACGAAGTCTGGCCGATCTGTATAATTGGTTCCAAAACTTAATCCTCCAAACCGGAATGAATTATTAAGCGCATTATAACGACTAGTTGTATCACCTAAAGTTAGGCTTAGAAACTTTTCAGGAAATTCAATATCTAAGGTACTATTTACCCGTAAAAACTGCTGTTCAAACTCTTCGGGATCTTTACGGTACAAAAAAGCATTTTTGAACAACCAGTAATCTTTAAATATACCAACTTCTGAAAACGTATTAAATTCCTGATCCTCTTCATCTCTATTATAAAATAAACTGTAGTTTACGAAGCCTCCAAAATTTGCTTTTTCAGGTGCTGCTACTTCCAAGTCATAAGCAGTTTCCTGGAAATAATTTGAAGGAAAATTAATTTTTATTGCTTGTAAGCTATGGTCATCTTCAAATATAACATCTGGCTGATTTAATAAACAAAAGTCTTTTTTAGTTAAATGGTGTTGAAATCCCTCAATTCGAATCCCAATTTTACTTAAAGCTTCACACTCTATAAATCTTTTTCCACCTTCTATAAAGGTAGTTGTTTCAGTATTATAATCCAGCCCATTCACCCATATATTTACAATAAAAATTTCCACATTTTCTTTCTGATCTACCTGTTGGTTATCTATTGCATTTGTATTTGTTACACCCATACCACACACTATCATTATGAGAATTTTAGTAGCTTTCATAGTATTATCCTTTTACTATTTTTATTCTCTTTAGACCAGCTCTATCCTTTTACAGGAAACTCTAAGTATCCATATTCCTCAACCTTTACTTTTAATTTTAGTTCGCTATTGTTATTCTTAAAGTCACCCAAGTTATACCTAATCTTATTTCCACTTAAAATATATAAAGTCAAATCTTTTTTAAAAACTTCTTTATTTTTATTATCCAATACAACTACCTCAGTAATTTTTGCATGAGATTTTGCTGTATTATCAATATTCAAGTATGCTGAGTTATTTGTTTTTTCTAACTTTATATCAAGTTGAGGCGGCAGTTGCTCTCCAGCAAATAATGGTAATGAAAAATTAAACAAAAAGTTAATATTGGATTTATTTTCAATAGGAGTGACTTCCTTAAAAACAACTCTCCATGATTCTTGTTTTTTTAAATATAAGGGAGGCTGGCTAAAGCCAATTCTCACAAGCTGCTTGCTTTCAGGCTTTAATTCAAATGTTTTTGGATTAAATAATAAAGTATTATCTTCTACTAAAATATCCTCTCCCTGTTCATCTTGTGTCCATTTAAATGCATTGATTTCAAAAATTTTTGAACTTGCAACCCCACTACTTTCTACACTGATAGTCGTACTTTTCTGTTTCTTAAAATCCTGAATATAAAGTTGTATAGGAGTAAATCTTATTCCCGCAAACAAAGAAGTACTTACTAAGAATAATAAAAAAAATCCTATAATTTTTTTATTCATATTTAACTCCAATTCCATTCAATATAATTTTTATTAAAATAGGAGATGCTTTCCACATCTCCTATTTATTACTTTATATAAGAAATTTTTTTCTTATTATTAGAATTTTACCGCTACAATATAGTTACCGGTATAATTTCCTGCATCTGCATTATCAATAGCGTTACTTGTTACAAGAGCTTTAACATTAAAGCGAACATCTGCATTACCAGTACTTGGTAAAGTAGAACCAGTGTAATCAGAACCTGCTCCATCTTGACGTGTAGTAACCGCAACTGGTACTGAACCTGCGCTACCCGCTAAAGTTGCTGGCGCACTAATGAGTAGGCTATAGCCTGCATTGGTACGTACATCGAAATGTCCATTTGCTGAATAATCACCACCTGGTGTGCCTGCCAATGTCATTGTGGACGTTCCAATATCTAGATCACAATGGCGATCTACTTTCAAATCGATTTTAATTTTTCCGTCACATTTATCTCCACATCCATGTTTACCCGGTTTGTGTGGTTTAGTTGGTTTAGGACCTGGTCTTGCTTCAAGCTCATTTGCATATGCGGCTGTTGAACCAAAACCAACGCTTAATACTAATGCTGCCAGTGCTGCCTGAGTCGTTTTTTTCATGTCTTTCTCCATTCTTTTAAAAAGAATATTTTTGTTTATTTGGTCTCACGGTGAGTAAAACACTCTTATTCTTATGAGCAAAACTACTTACCGTTTTTTTATCTTATTATCATTCGTTTGAAAACATACAAAAATAATACTATTCACAATAATATATTTATTTCGTAGGGATATTTATAAAAACATTATTAGGAGACATAAAATTATAGAGATAGCTAATTAATACCACAGGTGTTACAAATTGTTTTCAATAATTACTTAAAATTTAATATAATCTACACCCCAATATAATTAACACAAGTAACTGAAATACAATAAATTCTCAATAAAAGTAAATTATTACTAAAAGTTTCAAAAATTACACTTCTTAACAAATTGCAGGGAAAAATCATATTTATCTCTCACTTTTTCTTATATTTTTCACACTAAATCACACTTTATCTAGAATTTATTTGTTTTTATCGCGTAATCTATCTTTTAATTTCTAAGCTATTTAAAATTTCTTATTCTTGAGCTTTTAAAATCAATCCCTTTATTTAACTATATTGTGAATATTATCTTATTATTTTAAATAATCTGTTAAGACTCTAATTAAATCGATATTCACATGATAATTTATTTAATCTACTCCTATGTTAAATAAACACCAGATAACTTAAATCTCCTGTCCATCAATATTTATTATTTAACTCTAGATCCTAAGCCTTTTACTTTTACACTTTTATTTACTCCCGCTTTAACTAGTATCCTAAAAAATAATTTAGAAAAAACTTCCTTTTTTCATTTCTTATAACTGAAAACTTAAAATAATAAATAAAAAAACCCGCTCAATTCGAGCAGGTTTTTTTATTCAATCAGAAGATAAAAATTAATTCTTTTCTTTATCAACGATTTTGTTTGCTTGAATCCATGGCATCATTGCACGTAACTTGTTACCTGTTACTTCAATACCATGTGCAGCATTTTGACGACGGCGTGCAGTCATAGACGGATAGTTCAATGCACCTTCCTGGATGAACATCTTCGCATACTCACCCGACTGAATACGTTTAAGCGCATTACGCATTGCTTCACGAGACTGTTCGTTGATCACTTCAGTACCCGTTACATATTCACCGTACTCAGCGTTGTTAGAAACCGAGTAGTTCATATCTGCGATACCGCCTTCGAACATCAAGTCAACAATCAGCTTAAGTTCATGTAGACATTCGAAGTACGCCATTTCTGGTGCATAACCCGCTTCAACCAGAGTTTCGAAGCCCATTTTAACCAGTTCAACAGCACCACCACACAGAACCGCTTGCTCACCGAACAAGTCAGTTTCAGTTTCTTCACGGAATGAAGTTTCGATAATACCTGTACGACCACCACCTACGCCTGAAGCATAAGAAAGTGCTACGTTACGCGCATTACCAGAAGCATCTTGGTGAATGGCGATAAGGTCAGGAACACCTGAACCACGTTGGTATTCAGAACGTACAGTGTGACCTGGTGCCTTAGGCGCAACCATGATTACGTCTAAATCAGCACGTGGAACCACTTGGTTATAAAGCACAGAGAAACCGTGAGCAAATGCTAAAGTTGCACCTTGCTTAATGTTTGGCTCAATGACGTCACGGTAAAGTTGTGATTGGAACTCATCCGGAGTCAAGATCATCACTACGTCAGCTTGTGCTACAGCAGCAGGAACTTCAGCAACTTTAAGACCAGCATTTTCAGCTTTTTTCCAAGAAGTAGAACCTGCACGCAGACCTACAGTTACATCAACGCCAGAATCTTTCAGGTTAAGCGCGTGCGCATGGCCTTGTGAACCATAACCAATGATCGCTACTTTTTTGCTTTGGATGATAGATAAATCACAGTCTTTATCGTAAAAAATTTGCATTGCTGTCTCCACTTGAATGCTTATGCTTCCTTTGACCTCAGCCAATGATCTTATTCGTATTCATTGACTGAGATTCTCATTTCACAATGAGTAGAATATGTTAAAAATTAGATAGTTAGAACTTTTTCGCCACGCGCAATGCCAGATACACCTGAACGAACCACTTCCAGAATGGTATTTTCTGCCAAGGCATCAATAAACGCATCAACTTTTTCAGTCGTACCCGCCACTTGAATGGTATAGGTCGTTGGTGTGACATCGACCACCTGACCACGGAAAATATCAGCTGTACGCTTGATTTCGTCACGTGATGAACCCAGTGCTTTGACTTTAATCAGCATGAGTTCACGTTCGATGTGTGCACCTTCAGACAGGTCTACAACTTTCACCACCTCAACCAGCTTGTTCAGCTGCTTGGTAATTTGTTCAATCTTGTGGTCATCACCATATGTAGTGAGCGTTAGACGTGAAAGTGTTGGATCTTCAGTCGGTGCCACGTTCAAGGTTTCAATGTTATAGCCGCGCTGAGAAAACAGGCCAACCAAACGTGAAAGTGCGCCCGCTTCGTTCTCTACGAGTACAGAGATAATATGTCTCATGACGTGCGCTCCCCTTTTGATAACCACATATCTTGCATCGACTGACCCGCAACCAACATCGGATAGACGTGTTCACTACGGTCAACCATTACGTTAATAAATACGCATTTGTCGTTAATTGCCATGGCTTCAGCAAGCTTCGATTCAAGCTCATCTGCATGATCAATTTGAATCCCGACATGGCCATAAGCTTCCATTAACTTGGCAAAGTCAGGCAAAGACTCTACATAAGAGCTGGAATGACGACCTTCATAGTTCATATCCTGCCACTGCTTCACCATACCCAAGGCACGGTTGTTCAGACATAGAATCTTCACGTTCAGACCATATTGCTTACAGGTTGAAAGCTCCTGGATACACATCTGAATAGACGCTTCACCCGTAATACACACCACTTGCTGATCCGGGAATGCAAGCTTTGCAGCCATCGCATAAGGAAGACCAACACCCATGGTGCCCAAGCCGCCTGAATTGATCCATTGACGTGGACGCTTGTAGCGGTAGTGCAATGCACCAAACATCTGGTGCTGACCAACGTCAGAGGTAATGATCGCTTCACCGTTGGTGATCTTGTCTAAAGCACGTACCACCTGTTGCGGTTTCATCGAACCATCAGTCGGTACATCAAACTTCAGGCAGTTGACCTGGCGCCACTCATCAATCTGTTTCCACCATGCCGCAATTGCTTCAGGATTTGGCTTGGAAACATTCATCTGTTTCAACTGGTTCAACATTTCTGTCAATACCGGCTCTACCGCACCCACGATTGGAATATGGGCCATGATAGTCTTTGAAATAGTCGCCGGGTCAATATCAATATGAATGACTTTGGCATTTGGACAGAACTTCGCCGGGTTATTGGTTACACGGTCATCGAAACGCGCACCCACACACAGAATCACGTCTGCATTATGCATGGTCATGTTCGCTTCATAAGTTCCGTGCATCCCGAGCATACCGACAAACTGTGGATCATCGCCAGGGAAAGCCCCTAAGCCCATCAGCGTATTCGTGACCGGGAAGCCCAGCAAATGGGCAAGTTCAGTCAATTGCGCCGAAGCATTGCCCTGAACCACACCTCCACCCGAGTAAATAATCGGGCGTTTAGCATGAAGCAGCTCGTCAATCGCTTTACGGATTTGTCCGGTATGACCGCGATAAGGCGGCTGATACGAACGCATCTTCACTTTTTCAGGATATTCGTAAGCAAATTTCTCCGCGGGATTGGTCGCATCTTTTGGAATATCTACAACCACTGGACCTGGACGGCCACTCGATGCGATATAGAATGCTTTTTTGATAATCGCAGGAATTTCGCTTGCATGGCGTACCTGAAAGCTATGCTTCACGATTGGACGGGAAATACCCACCATATCGGTTTCCTGGAAAGCATCTTCACCGATGAGATGGCTTGCAACCTGACCCGACAAAATCACCATTGGGATTGAGTCCATATAGGCTGTTGCAATTGGTGTGACGGTATTGGTTGCGCCTGGGCCTGAAGTGACCAGCACTACACCTGTTTTACCCGTTACGCGCGAGTAAGCATCGGCCATGTGACCGGCAGCCTGTTCATGACGTACGAGATAATGATTGACTTTTTCCTGTTGAAAGAGCGCATCGTAAATATGCAGTACTGCGCCGCCTGGGTATCCAAAAACATGTTCAACGCCTTCATCCGCTAATGCGCGAACAAGCATTTCACCACCAGATAAAAGTTCCAACGTGATTCACCCTAATATTATTCACTGCACAAATGGGAGGCATTTGCAGTGTTTCATTTGTTAACTGTCTGCACTGTTATAGCACACAAATTTCATAGTTTTCATAGCAATAGGAAAAAAATCTGATCTTCTTGCTGTTCGAGCAATACAAGATCTAAAACATGTTGGGGTAAACATATTTTGTTGGCTTTGTTCAATTTCTCGGCTAGAAAAATTGCCCATTGCATGACATGACACTTATTCGAAGGGTGATCGATTTAAGGCATATAAAACTATTGCAGCATTCTTGTGTTTTCAGACTCTAAAGTCAAGTTTTAAACACACTCTCTCTTCCTACTTTTTGACCTGATTTGCTGGTTTTACGTACAATTTAGTCTTGGATTTTTTGTACAGTTCTTACCGATCCAGAAAATATTTATCATTTTCATATTGTTATCTCTTTAATTTTATAAATTTTTAATATGCATTACATAAGAAAAAGGAATGAATTTTTATCTAATTGAATATCATTTTTTATAGATAAACTTTATCTGCTGACTTTTTTCGGTCTTAAAACTTTCTTTTTATTTTTTAATATTACACAATAAATCCAATGACAGCTCTCCCCTTTCTAGAGCAGAAACCATTCAAATAACTCTATTTTTTAAGGATATATAACAAATGAAAAGCACTTTCCTGAAATTAGGTAGTTGTGCTGGTATATTACTCTTTAGTATAACTAGCCATGTTTCTGCAGCGGAATACTATAAATGGGTAGACGCCAAAGGCACCACCCATTACACCAAAACGCCGCCACCAAAGTCTTCTAAAAAAGTTAAAACGGTCACCACTTATGGCTGGACCAATTCAGCAACAACGCCTTCAGAAACTGGTCAAAATGCGGTTCAGCCTGAAAATGGGCATCCGGTGCATAGTCGCCCAAATCCGGCTGGGACTGAAAATGACCAGCAACAACGCGAAGCCAATGAAGCCTTGGAGCGTGGTCAGTCTGAACGCCCATCAGTCTAAGACTCTCCGAAATACCGATTTAGATTTTTCCTGCAGAAACCCGTGCGCAAAATTCACTTTTAGGTGCATTTTGCGCTATGCTGTGCGTTAAATTTTTTAACCATTCTCTTGTATTACGTATATGACTACTCACATTGACCCTGAATATCAAGCCAGTGCGATTGAGCCTCAAGTCCAGCAGGATTGGGAATCTCGCAAAGCCTTTAAAGTTGCCGACACTGTAGAAGGTCCGCGTCGTTATATCCTCTCGATGTTCCCTTACCCGAGTGGCAAGCTGCATATGGGTCATGTGCGTAACTATACGATTGGCGACGTGATCAGCCGTTTCCACCGTTTAAAAGGCGAAACTGTCCTGCAACCAATGGGTTGGGATGCTTTTGGTCTACCTGCTGAAAACGCAGCCATTGCCCATCAGGTGGCTCCGGCAAAATGGACTTTTGAAAATATTGCCTACATGCGTGACCAGTTGAAAAAACTCGGTCTAGCTGTAGATTGGGATCGCGAATTTGCGACCTGTACCCCAGAATACTATCGCTGGGAACAATGGTTATTTGTTCAGCTGTATAAAAAAGGTCTGATTTACCGCAAACTTTCCACTGTGAATTGGGATCCGGTAGACCAGACAGTACTGGCAAATGAGCAGGTGGAAAATGGTCGTGGCTGGCGTTCAGGTGCATTGGTCGAAAAACGTGATATTCCAATGTACTACTTCCGCATTACCGATTATGCCCAAGAACTATTAGATGATTTAGATACATTAAAAGACGGCTGGCCACAACAAGTACTGACCATGCAGCGCAACTGGATTGGTCGCTCACAAGGGATGGATATCACCTTCCCTTCAGCAAATCTTGAGGTTTATGCCGATGGCTTAACGGTATTTACCACCCGTGCCGATACCTTAATGGGCGTGACTTATGTGGCAGTTGCCGCAGAACATCCGATGGCATTAAAAGCAGCTGAAAACAATCCTGAACTTGCTGCATTTATTGAAGAATGCCGTATGGGCTCAGTGGCTGAAGCCGATCTGGCCGTGGCTGAGAAAAAAGGGATGGCAACCGGTCTTTCAGTCAAACATCCGGTGACTGGTGAAGATATTCCAGTCTGGATTGCCAACTATGTATTGATGTCATACGGTTCAGGTGCGGTGATGGCCGTACCTGCACACGATGAACGTGACTTTGAATTTGCCAACAAATATGGCTTGACCATCAAACAGGTCATTGATGCCAAAGGTGCAGAAGACACAGACTTTGATGCGACAGAGTGGCAAGAGTGGTACGGCTCTAAAGCAGGCAAACTGGTCAATTCAGGCGAGTTTGATGGTCTGGATTTCCAGGGTGCATACGATGCATTCCTTGCTAAATTAGAACCAACAGGCCTGGCAAGTTCTAAAGTTCAATTCCGTTTACGTGATTGGGGCGTGTCTCGTCAACGTTACTGGGGTTGTCCAATTCCAATGATTAACTGTGACACATGCGGTCAGGTGCCAGTACCCGAAGATCAACTTCCCGTGGTCCTTCCAACCGATGTGGTTCCAGATGGTTCAGGTAACCCGCTGAACAAAATGCCTGAGTTCTATGAAACCACTTGTCCATGTTGTGGTAGCGACGCACGTCGTGAAACCGATACTCTGGACACCTTTGTAGAATCATCTTGGTACTATGCGCGTTACGCATCTCCTGATTTTACCGATGGTCTGGTCAAACCTGAAGCCAGCCAAACCTGGTTACCAGTAAACCAATATATTGGTGGTGTTGAACATGCGATTCTGCACTTGTTGTATGCACGCTTCTTCCACAAACTGATGCGTGATGAAGGTGTGGTACAAGGTAACGAACCATTCACCAACTTGCTTACCCAGGGTATGGTCCTTGCGGATACATACTATCGTGAGGCTGAGTCAGGTAAAAAAACCTGGTTCAATCCAGCCGACATCGATCTTGAACGTGATGAGAAAGGCCGCATCATTTCTGCAAAATATCAGGGCGATGGTCAAGATGTCATTGTCGGTGGTCAGGAAAAAATGTCGAAATCGAAAAACAACGGTATCGACCCGCAAGCGATTATTGACCAGTACGGCGCAGATACCGCACGTGTATTCATGATGTTTGCTGCGCCACCGGATCAATCTCTGGAATGGTCAGATGCCGGTGTTGAAGGCGCTAACCGCTTCCTGAAACGTGTATGGCGTTTGGCTGCAGGCTTCCTGGAAAAAAGCAATTCTGCATCTGTTATCGATACAGCAAAACTTTCAACCGCGGCACAAGACCTGCGTCGTAAAACGCACGAAACCATCCAAAAAGTGGGTGATGACATTGAACGCCGTCATGCCTTTAACACGGCTATTGCCGCCATGATGGAACTGTTAAACGCGAATAATAAGTTTGAAGCCAAAGATGATAATGACGTGGCGGTTGCACGTGAATCCATTACCACCCTTCTTACCTTATTGGCTCCGTTTGCACCGCATTTAAGCCAAACTTTATTGGCTAAGTTTGGGATTGAATTGAATTCAACCCTATTCCCGCAAGTGGATGAGTCTGCTTTAACCCGCAATACCCAAACCATTGTGGTTCAAGTCAACGGCAAACTGCGTGGCAAACTTGAAATAGCGGTGGATGCTTCTAAAGATGAAGTTCTGGCACAAGCCAAAGCCTTGCCGGAAGTACAGCAATTCTTGACAGGGCCAACCAAGAAAGAAATTGTGGTACCAAATAAACTGGTGAACCTGGTGGTTTAAAAATCTACCGCTCCCTGGCCCTTTCCTAAAAGGAAGGGGCCAATCCCTTCTTTCTCTGGGAGAAGGTTAGGATGAAGGGACAAAAGGATTTCACAATTCCCAAACAAAGCCCGTTGCCAGCCAACGGGCTTTGACTTTACAATCCATTTCAGGATTTCAAATATTTTCCGCAGGGAAGAATAGAGGACAAAATATGCATTTGGGCAAACGTTTAGCAGCAATTGTTTTAACTTGTGGTCTAAGTGCAGGCTTGGCGGGCTGTGGCTTTCATTTAAAAGGAACTACTTCGAGTTCCGCGCCATTGGCTTACTCCACCATGAGCCTCTCCTTACCTGCCCATACTGAAGAACTTCAGGAAAAGCTTGCAGTCTATCTGGGTGCCGCTGGTATACAGCTAAACAAGGCTCCTAATGCTTATGTATTGCATATATTGGACTATACGCCGCGCCGCTTGGAGTTAAATGGCAAGCTGGTAGAAACCTTGTTACGTTTGAATGTGACTTTCCGTATAGAAGATGCGCAAGGCAAGCCGATTACCGAAGCACGTACGGTGGTAGCAACCCGTACTTATCAATATAATATTGAAACCGTAAACACCGATGACCAGGAACAAAAGTTCTTAAATCAGGTCCTTATTGATGATATTGCCCAGCAGATTGCGCGCCAGATTTCTTCAAATCGGTTACCGCTGGTTAAAGATCGTCCTTCAACTCCGGCTACCCCATAAGATTAAGCGATGAAACTTGACTATCTCCAGGCCCTCAAACGTATTGATGATGCTCGCGGAGCCTGGATATTGCATGGTCAGGAGCCCCTGCTGGAACAGAACCTGCTTGATGCCTTTCGTGCCAGCTGGCAAAAACAGGACATTGAGCGTCAGCGTTATGATATCAGTTCAGTAGCTGACTGGAAAAATGTCTTTAATGCCTTAAATAGTCTGTCTCTTTTTTCCACGCAACTTGCTGTGGAAGTGCATGGCAATATCAAGCCTGATGCGAGTGCTCTTAAATTACTGAAAAGCTATTTGCAGCATAATGAGCACAACCTGCTGTTGGTGGTTATGCCCAAGCAGGACAGTAACAGCCTGAAATCCAGTTTCTTTCAACTGATTGATGCCAATGGGGTGAATGTTTCACTTTCGGCCAATTATCCCAAAGATCGTCAGCAAATTTTGGGAGTAGAAGCGCAAAAGCTGGGCATTCAACTGGCAAATGATGCATGGCAATGGCTGGAGCAGCATCACGAGCATAACCTGCTGGCTGCAAAAAACAGCCTGATGCGGGTCAGTGACACTTTTCCTGAAGTTGATCTGATTCAGATTGATCATCTATATGCCTGCCTGCAAGACCAGTCACGCTATAGTACTTATGATTTAAGTGATGCCTTGCTAAAAGGAGACTTGGCGCAATCGGTAAAAATTTTTCAATATTTAACAGCCTCTGGTGAACCGATGAGCCTGATCTTGTGGAGTATCAGCAAGGAAATGCGTTTGTTGATGCAACTGTTTGAACAACCACAAAATGCTTTGCAACTCGGTATCTGGAAAACCAAGGTAAGTCTATATCAGCAGGCCTTACGTCGCCTCAGTCCACAGGCTTTTTTGGCCTGGCCGCAACTCTTGATCAGCATTGATGCTGCCATTAAAGGGATGTCCAGAGAAAATCCTGAACATCTCATCCTACAGGCCATTGCTGCAATGTGTGGTAAAGACTTATTTTTATCAACCAGCGCTTAACTAAAAAAACGTGCAAACCAGCCTTTGCCTTTTTTCTCTTCCTGTTTACGTAGATAGCTCAACATATTGTCGCGCACTGCATCGACATAGTCTTGATCATCATGTTGAATATGGTTGATCAACCATTTAGACAAAAGGCGATACAAATCTTTTTCAATTGACTCACCCTTCTCAAATTTCAGACGATAATCATTTAATCGTTTAACGAATAATTCATGTATTCCACGATGAGACGGCAAATATTGATAACTGACTTGTTCAAGTAAATTTTCTTCAAAGCTAAAATGCGACTGGGTATAGTCAATTAAGTCATCCAACACCTCTTTGATTTTATCGCGCGCTCCCGTGCTTTTTACCTGTTCCAAAGTATTAATATAATCTAAAATTTGACGGTGCTGATTATCAATCACCTCAATTCCAATATTATAGTTTTCCTTCCATTCCATTTTTGAACCCCATCGATTTCCTTAGTAAATTCGTATTATTTTTTACACGAAAACGTCCATATCATCTTTCTACAATAAAGACATATTTTTTTTATGGAATTAAATATTACAAGCTTTATTTAGTTAAATCTATATGTAAAACATAGTTTTTTTAGTTTTTAATACTTAGAGCGTGTCCTCATTTGAAGAATTGGTTTTAAATACTTAAAATCCTCCTTTGAGTTATTTTTATTTCTACATTTTCAATGGCACGCACTCTTCTTA
>NZ_JAMXYB010000028.1:0-35116 GCF_024129495.1 Acinetobacter sp. S4400-12
CCGACGCGAATGGATTACCGATTGATTTTAAAATCACTGGGGGTGACGTCCACGACAGTCAAGTTGCAAAACAACTGATTGATACTGTAGATGAGGCAACTTATCTTATTGCTGATAAGGGATATGATGCTGAGCACATTAGAATATATGCCCAGAATAAGGATATGATTCCCATTATTCCAATGAGATCAAATAGTAAGAGGTCGAATAAGGAGTTTGATAAATATCTATATCAATTAAGACATTTAGTTGAAAATGCATTTGCGAGATTAAAACATTTCCGTGCTATTGCTACCCGATTTGATAAGCTTGCACGAAATTATCAGTCTATGATTTACATTGCTTGCATGTTTATTTGGTGTAAAGCCAAATGAGGACACGCCCTAGTCTTTAGTCTAAAATATTGACTAAAAATTAAGCAGACCAGAGACAAGGGAGACTTATCTTTACAACAAAGATCACTTTAAAAATCTCAGTTATTTTTTTATACATAGGCTTAACTTAGCCCGATTTCAGCTTTTTTTAGTCAGGGCACAGCTTCCCCCAGCCTAAGCCTCATTTTATAAAATAAGCCTGAAACCAAGCTGGTCAACCACCTCATGTTTAAACCAGCAAGACTCAAGTAAGTTCTTCCAATGATGAGTTGGGCTGATCAATAAACTCTATAAAAAATTTAAGTTTTTATTTATTGTTGTACCCAGCAGTAATAGAAAATAATTCTCATTATAAATTAAAAAGTTCACGATTTATCCTAGTTTCTCTTTTATAATCGGCCCTTATCTTCTGACCAGAATCTGTGTTTATCATGCCAAAAATAAAACCAACAAAACTGATCATGGCAGCAGTGATTGCCATTGTACTTATTACCGCTGGATGGTACTTCCTGAAACCCAAAGAACAGCCGCCACAATTTATTACTGCGGAAGCAAGTATTGGCGATATTGAAAACTCGGTACTGGCAACCGGGGTGCTTGAAGCCACCAAAATGGTCAGTGTGGGTGCTCAGGTATCCGGTCAGGTTAAAAAAATGTATGTGCAGCTGGGTGATCAGGTCAAACAGGGGCAGCTGATTGCACAGATTGATTCAGTGCGTCAGGAGAATGATTTAAAAACGGCTGAAGCAAGCATTAAAAACCAGATGGCACAGCTTGCTGTAAAACAGGCCAATCTGGCCAAGGTTGAGGCTGAATATCGCCGTCAGGACATTATGTATGCACAGGATGCAACCTCACGTGCGGAGTATGAAGCGGCTCTGGCCAGTTATAAAATCGCACAGGCAGATATTAAGGCCATCAATGCCCAGATTGAACAGTCGCGTTTGACCTTGGCCACCGCCAAAGAAGATTTGGGCTATACCCAGATTGTCGCGCCGATGGATGGCACTATTGTGGCGATTGTGACTGAGGAAGGTCAAACGGTAAACGCCAATCAGAGCGCACCGACCATTGTCAAACTCGCGCAACTCGACACCATGACCATTAAAGCCGAAATTTCTGAAGCTGATGTCATGAAAGTCCAGGAAGGTCAAAGGGTGTATTTCACCACTTTGGGAAATAGTGACAAGAAAATTTATGCGCAATTGCGTCAGGTCGAGCCTGCTCCCAATTCAATTAATACCGAATCCAATAACAGCACAGGCTCTTCTTCAAGTACGGCGGTCTATTATAATGCCTTGTTTGACGTTCCCAATGAAGACGGCAAACTGCGTATTGATATGACGGCGCAAGTGTATATTGTGCTGGATGAAGCACAAAATGTCTTGACCATTCCGGCAGCTGCGATTCAAAGCTCGAACCGTCCCCAGCGCCAGAAGCGTGGTGAAGGCAGTCGTAACACCGAAGGTCTAGCTGCACCTACCGAAGCCCAGGACAAATCACGTGATGCAACAGGTGAACGCCCTGCCCGTTTGCAGCTCTCTGATGCTGAGCTTGCCCTGATTGAACAAGGCAAGGCACAGCGTGCCATGGTGCGTCTTTTACAGGCAGATGGTACAGCGAAACTTACCCCTGTGCTGATTGGCCTGAATAACCGAGTCACGGCCCAAGTTCTGAAAGGTTTGAAACGTGGCGATCAGGTGGTCATTGCCGACGGTTCTGACACCTCAAATGACAGTGCAAAACGTGGCAGCCGTGGCCCAATGAGAATGTAAGCATGAATCAACAACAGCAACCTCTGCTTGAGGTCAAGAATCTGGTTCGTGAATTCCCTGCGGGTGAAAGCACGGTCCAGATTTTAAAAGGGGTCAATCTGGAGATTTATCCGGGTGAACTGGTGGCGATTGTGGGCCAGTCCGGTTCCGGCAAATCGACGCTGATGAATATTCTTGGCTGTCTGGATCAACCGACTTCGGGCAGCTATAAAGTCAAGGGCCGGGAAACTCGCAAGCTCGAAGCGGATGAACTGGCCCAGCTGCGCCGTGAATATTTTGGTTTTATTTTCCAGCGTTATCATCTGCTGGGAGATTTAAATGCCGCAGGCAATGTCGAAGTGCCGGCCATTTATGCCGGTGCAGATTCCAGTAAGCGTCATGAACGTGCAGCGAAATTGCTGACAGATCTGGGGCTGGGTGAAAAAACCCAGAACCGCCCTAGTCAGCTTTCCGGTGGTCAGCAGCAGCGGGTTTCAATTGCCCGGGCTTTGATGAACGGCGGTGATGTCATTCTTGCCGATGAGCCAACCGGTGCACTCGACAAGAATAGCGGTATTGAAGTCATGCGTATTCTGCGTGAACTGAATGCCAAAGGTCATACCATTATTCTGGTCACGCATGACCATAATGTGGCCAAAAATGCAACGCGTATTATCGAGATTTCAGACGGCAATATCATTTCGGATCAGCCAAATGTGCCTGAAATTGATGATGGCTTTGAAAAACAACGTCTGGTCTATAATGAACAAAAGAAAATTTCCAGCTGGCGCTCGGCCGTAGACCGTCTTGGCGAAGCCTTCCGCATGGCTTTGCTGGCAATGAATGCACACCGCATGCGAACTTTCCTGACCATGCTGGGGATTATTATCGGAATTGCCTCGGTTGTCTCGGTCGTCGCGCTCGGGAACGGTTCACAGAAACAGATTCTGGAAAATATCAGCAGCCTGGGAACCAATACCATTACCGTATTTCAGGGGCGAGGCTTTGGAGACAATTCCAGATCTTCCCAAGTCAAAACCTTGATTCCGGCGGATGCAGACGCTTTGGCAGAGCAGCCCTATGTGGATGGCGTCAGCCCCTCCGTCAACAGCAATGTGACCGCACGTTATAAAGAAACTGAAGCCTCGATCACTGTGAATGGTGTGGGCGAAGACTTCTTCTATGTACGCGGGATGAGCTTTAAATCTGGCCAGCCTTTTGATCATGAAAGTGTGGTCGAGCAGGCCCAGGACGTGGTAATTGATACCAATACTCAAAATACCTTCTTTAAAGATGGAAGCAACCCGATTGGTCAGGTGCTGCTCTTGGGTAGCGTACCCAGCCGGATCATTGGCGTAATTGATGCGCAAAAAGGCATGATGGGCAATAATGACACACTAAATGTCTACCTGCCTTACTCCACCGTCATGAGCCGTATGCTCGGTCAGTCCAATGTGCGTCAGATTATTGTACGGATTAAGGATGAATATCCGAGCGCAGCTGCTGAAAATGCCATCCTGAGCCTGCTGGTTCAACGTCATGGTGCGCAGGATGTATTTACCCAAAATGCGGACAGTATCCGTGAAACCATTCAGCAAACCACGCAGACCATGACCTTGCTAATCTCAGCAATTGCCGTGATTTCACTGGTGGTGGGCGGAATTGGGGTCATGAACATCATGCTGGTTTCAGTCACCGAACGGACTCAGGAAATTGGGGTGCGTATGGCCGTCGGAGCACGTCAAAGTGATATTTTGCAGCAGTTCCTGATTGAAGCCGTCTTGGTCTGTATTCTGGGCGGGATTTTGGGGGTACTTTTATCGCTGGGAATCGGTCAACTGATTACCCATTTTGCCGGAGATACTTTCCAGATGGCTTATTCGACCACCTCGATTGTTGCCGCCTTTGTCTGCTCCAGCCTGATTGGTATTGTGTTCGGCTTTATTCCGGCACGTAATGCGGCCCGTCTTAATCCGGTCGATGCACTTTCTCGAGAATAAGGAATCTGATATGCACCTGACTCTTACCAAACTGGCCAGTGCCCTGATTCTAGGAAGTTCACTGGTCGGCTGTGCCGCAGTAGTGAAAACACCGTATAAGCAACCTGCCGTTGAATTGCCGAACGGCTTTCAAAACAGTAAGGCCTTAAGCCAGCACATCCATGCCGACGTTCTGGCGGATCAATGGTGGACTTTATTTAAAGATCCACAATTGAACGATCTGGTCAATGCAGTGCTGGCAGCCAATAGCGATTTGGCAGTGGCCGGTATCAACTTACAGCAGGCCCGCATTCAGGCCAGACAGACTCAAAGCCAGCAAGGTCTCCGGATTGGAGATGCGCGAATTTCGACTGGACATCAATTTAGTCTGGAGGGTGATGGTGATCGCTCAACCGGTATTTCACTAGGCTACCCGGCCCTGAGCTATGAACTGGACCTGTTTGGCAAACTCGCCAACCAGACCGAAGCCGCACGCTGGGAAGCCTTGGCATCTGAAGAGGACTTGCAGGCCACAGCGCAAAGTCTGATTGGAACCACGGCACAACTGTACTGGCAGCTGGCCTATCTGAATGAACGGCATGCTGTGGTACAACAAAATCTGGCCACTGCACAGCGTACTTCAGATCTGGTCAAAGTCCAGTATCGTGCCGGTGCCGTATCGGGTCTGGAACTGACACAGGCAGAACAGGCCATTCAAAGCCAGCAAGCCACTTTAAGCCAGATTGAACAGCAACGCGTGGAAACCCGTACCAGTCTGGCCGTGCTGCTTAATATGCCGGTACAGCAGCTCAGCCTGCAAGAACCGAGCCGCCTGCCAAATATACAGTTACCTGATATTGAAGCAGGTCTGCCAGCCAGCCTGTTATCCCGTCGTCCTGATCTGCGAGCCACCGAGCTGCGTTTACGCAAAGCGCTGGCCAACAAAGATGCCAACCGGGCCAGCTATTATCCATCGATCAGCTTGACCGGCAGTCTAAGTACAGGAGTGGGCGTAGGGAGTAGCAGCTCACTCTCCAGCGCCCTGAAAAATCCGGTTGCCACTTTGGGTGCCGGTCTGACCCTGCCGTTTCTGCAATGGAATGACATGAAACGTGATTTACAGGTCAATGAACTGGAATATGAAAAAGCGATTCTGCAATACCGTCAAACCCTGTATGAGGCTTTTGCCGATGTGGAAAATGCCCTGTCCAATCGTACTGAGCTGACCAAACAGGTCGCGTTACAACAACGTAATGTCGAACTGGCAGAACGTACAGAACGTCTGACGGAAGTGCGTTATCGAAATGGAGCAGTGGCCTTAAAGAATCTGCTAGATGCACAAGAAACCACACGCAACGCGCGCCTGTCTTTGGTACAGACCCGACAAAGCCAATACAATGCTTATGTAACCTTGATGCAAGCTTTAGGTGGCAGCCCGATCAGGCAAATACCTTAAAGCATTTTTCCTATAAAAAACCGCTGTTTAGACAGCGGTTTTTTTGCGTTGCTTAGCCGACATGCAGATAAGCATTAATATGCTTGAGCAGCTCACTTGAGGACTGATGTCCCAACAGGCTGGCTTTTTCCAGCCATTCGCGTGCCGTGGCAATATCACGTTCCACACCAACTCCTTTGGTATATAAACGTCCCAGATGACCATAAGCATCTGCATTTACCTGCGCCGCGGCCTGACGATAATAAGCCATAGCCTGATCCAAATCCGGGGTGACGCCTACTCCCTGCTCCATCGCCTCTCCCAGCGCATTTAACGCCAAGGCATTGTGCTGGCTGGCAGCCTGCTGAAGATACTTCAGTCCTGTGGCCAGATCTTGCTCCACCATCTTGCCTTGCAGATACATCAAGCCCAATTCTGCCTGAGCTTGTACATGACCCAGCTGAGCGGCCTGATGGAGATAACGTTTGGCCAATTCGTCATGGAGCTCAAAGACCGGATGAAGCCCCGCATAAGCCTGATACAGAAACCAGGCTGCTTCCGCAGAACCTTGGGCAACTGCCTGATTCAGATATTGCACGGCCTTTTCTCGTGTCGGAAGCGGATATTCCGGCTGGCTATAAAAACGTCCGACCATATAAACCAAACTCGCTTCTGATTCAGCCTTGAGCTGCTCCTGCTGGGCAACTGCTTGAATCATCCGGGTGGCTTTGGCGGTATCTTTGGCAACACCGACTCCGTTTAAATAGCAGAGTGCCTGCCCCATCTGGTTAAAATTATCATCAGGCTTCATTGCTGCTGCACTTTGATAAAGCAGGAAAGCTTTTTCCGGCTCATGGGCAACTAGATAAGATTCAAAATATAGTGCCGCAATCAGATTAAGTGCCTGCGGATGCTGGCTCTGAGCTGCTTCAGACCAGTAACGAAAAGCCATGGTCTGATTTTTATCGACATACCAGCCATGAAAATAGGCCAGACCGATTAAGGTTTTAGCCTGGGCATCTGTATGTTCTCTGGACTGCTGCAACAGATGCTGAAACACCCGTTGACGCTGGTCAGTATCAATCCAGCCCAATAAAACACCAGCATAATAATCATACAACCCGCTCTGGTCGCCTAAATGAATACAGCGCTTAATAAAATACAGCGCCTGTTTGTGGTCCTGCGGTAAAATTTTGCCGCGCGCATACGCATCAGCAATCTGCTGATTAGCCATCAGATGATCCTGCTGTGCGGCCAGAAACAGGTAATGCATGCCTAAACTCAGGTCCTGCTGAGCGCCCTCTGCCAGATAGTGCTGTGCCAGCTGATACTGTGAATTGGCATGGCCCTGTCTGGCATGTTGAAGCAAAAGTTGCAGCCGCTGCTGTTCTGCTGCACCATGGTCAGTTTCAGTCAGCGCGCTCATACGATACTGGGCATCCAGATGACCACGAGCCACCGCATGCCGATACCAGTACAAGGCTTTTTCAGGATCATTCACATGCTGAGGATGACCATCGTACATCTGGCCCAAATGATAGGCAGCTTCTTCACTTCCCAAACTGAAAGCTTTTTCAAACAAGCTGATGGCTTTTTCTGAATTCTGCTCACGCCCCTGCGCCTTTAAATGCATCAAGGCCATACCGACATAGGCCTGCGGCCATTCCTGCTGCTGTGCCAGGCTCTGATAAATCTGATAGGCACGTTCATGGTCCGGATGATCAGGATCAGCAGCTAAACGTGCCGCATGCTTGAGCTGGGCGTCCATCTGCTCAATCCATAAATCATGCTGCACAGCCTTGGCCTGATCACGTTGGACCGGATCAGGACGCTTCCACATCCAGAAGGCTAAAGCAGCAATCCCCAAAATCAGCACTAGCAAAAACCACATAGTTGCTCCAAGACATTGTTTTTGTTATGTGTATAAAATCATTATTGTAAATTTAACATAAACTACAGCCTAGGCTCTGTGTTTTTTAAGTGGCCTAATCAGGCTTTACTGCGCTTCGCATCAAGTTTTTTCAGTACTTCTGAGACGGCGATCATGGCAAAGCTGGAGGTCACCACAACAGCTGAGCCATAACCCCCACAGCGCAGACCAGCACTGGCACATACCTCGGCACCTGAGAATGGATTATCAATTGAATAGACACAGGTGATGCCAAATTTTTCTTTAGGCTTTTTACAGATACCTTTGGCACGTAATTGGGTACGTAATTTGGCCAGCATCGGATCCTGTTCGGTCCTGGACAAATCAGCCACGCGAATTTTTAAAGGATCTAATTTCCCGCCGGCACCGCCAGAAACAATTAAAGGTAGCTTGTTAAAACGGCAATGCAGCATCAGCGCCAATTTGGCTTTGACGTCATCAATACAGTCCAGAATGATATCAGGCTGTCCAGCCAGCAGCTCTTTCACATTTTCAGCGGTGAGGTAGTCATCAATCAGATTCACCTTGATGCGGGGATTAATGGCCCGGCAACGCTCCGCCATAATTTCAATTTTCTCACAGCCCAAGGTGGTGGTCATGGCCGGTAACTGACGGTTGATATTCGATGCTGCAACCACATCCATGTCGACCAGGGTCAGCTCGCCAATCCCGGTTCGTGCCAGTGCTTCAACCGCCCAAGAACCCACCCCGCCAATACCAATAACCATCACATGACTGTTTTCATAATGATGAAAGCTGTCCTCGCCATAAATCTTGGCCACACCGGCAAAACGGCGTTCATATTCATCATCTTGAAGCAGATCAGTCATAGGTCATCTATAGCAATAAAAATACTCGATCATTTTAGCAAAATCCGCTTTTTTTTACTGCCATTAAATGTTCAATCCATTTCAACGATCATCAGCTCTGATGAGCACGCCAACCTGCCCACAACAAATGAAATATCAGCAACTCATTAAGCAGCTGTCATCTAGCTAAAGAGGGTGAAAGGTCATGCTATTTATCACCTTCTGGGTTGGAAGCTTCTGTGCAACCTGCTTTATTTTTATTTTCTGCCTCGCCCCAAACACACAACCCCATTCTCACAGTAGTCTCATTCGCTTAGGATGATTTGGCTTTGTCATCTTCGCCATAATGAACACAGCCTCATCTGATTGGGTTATTGCTCCTGTGGGTTTGTTTTGATCGCATTGAATATTTTCACTCTAGAAAAAACGCGCTCAACAAAATAAAAAAAGAGGCTTAAGCCTCTTTTCATGTCACTTGAACTTAGTCTTTATTCATAATGAAAAAATATTCACGGTAATATTTCAGTTCGGCAATCGAATCACGAATGTCATCCATCGCCAGATGCGAGGCATTTTTCTTAAGACCGCTCATGATTTCAGGACGCCAGCGTTTGGCCAGCTCCTTGACTGAAGAGACATCCAGATTACGGTAATGAAAATACTGTTCCAGCTCCGGCATCAGACGGTGCAGGAAACGCCGGTCCTGACAGATCGAGTTCCCACACATTGGTGATACTTTCGGATTCACCCATTTTTTCAAGAATTCAATGGTTTCCCGCTCGGCATCCTGCGCCTTTAATTTACTGCGGCGCACACGTTCAATCAGACCGGACTGGCCATGTTGACGGGTATTCCATTCATCCATCGCATTCAAGATACGATCTGACTGATGCACAACCAGCACAGGACCCTCAGCAAGAATATTCAGGTTATCATCCGTCACAATGGTGGCGATTTCAATAATCTGATCATTGTCAGTGTCCAGACCTGTCATTTCCAGGTCAATCCAAATCAGGCGGCTATCCGGTGTGCTGCTCATAAATTGTGTGATCTAATCAGTTTAAAAATAATATAGTAGCAAATTTCCTGCGACTTGGCTGTATTCACCCTCGGCTTCATGCTATTTTTGCCTTCTCGCACCCATGGTTTTTTAGGAATTGAATGGCTTTAATCCGTAAGCGTCGTTTGACCGAACAACAGCAGCGCCGTATTCAGAAACAGCAGAAAACGCGTCAGGAAGATCTTGATACCTCCCAGGACCTGGAAGGCTTAGTGGTACAGCATTATGGCCGCCAGCTCGAAGTTCAGACCTTGTCGGTACCTGAGCCGCATCCTGAAAAACCTGTGGTCGCCGATGGTGAGCCGGAACCGTTCTGGAAACCCATTGAACCAGACAGTGTCTGGCGCTGTCATACCCGGACCAACCTCGAACTTTTGGTTACCGGCGACCGGGTAAAATGGCAAGCCGATCCGAATACTGGTCTCGGAATTATCACCGCGATTCATCCGCGTAAATCCTTATTGACCCGTCCTGACCGTTATCACAAGGTCAAACCGGTGGCAGCCAATATTTCCCTGATTGTCATTATATTTGCACCGCTGCCTGAACCTGCCCCGGGTTTAATCGACCGCTATCTGGTCGCCTGTGCCGACGCTCAAATTCCGGCATTACTGGTGTTGAATAAGTCCGACCTACTTAAAGAGCAGGACCCTATTCTGGAACTATTGAATGAATACAAAGATTTAGGCTATGAAGTGATGCAGACCCAGTCGGATGGAGACCTATCTGCATTAACCGCCCGCTTGAATGATGAGACCGTCGCCTTTGTTGGTCAGTCTGGTGTGGGTAAAAGCACTTTAATCAATGCCATCGTACCGGATGCGGCACAAAAGACCAATGTGATTTCTGAAAACTCAGCGCTGGGGCAACACACCACGACCTCGACTCGCCTGATTCCTTTTGGTGAAAATGCAGCCCTGATTGACTCACCGGGAATCCGTGAATTTGGTTTATGGCATCTGCCTTTGGAAAAGATCCCCAGCGGCTTTCCAGAAATTGAAAATCTGCTTGGTCACTGCCAGTTCCGGAACTGTACCCATAAACACGAAAAGCAGTGTGCCCTGCGTAAAGCAGCAGCAGATGGTGAAATTTTGCCCCGCCGACTAGAAAGCTATCTGCGTTTAATTGATGAAATCACGGAAGCACAGCAAAAAAATTAATTTTCTTAAGCCTTAGCCCTTGAAGCGGTGATTTTGATCACCATATTTATGAGCTATACTCTTGGCAATTTCAAAATTGTAATTAGGTGGATTGTGGAACGTTGGTTCGAGTTTATGGGGAATCACCCCTTCTTGTTTGGAACACTCGCGGTACTCGTGGTTTTATTCTTCATTATCGAAGGTCAACGTAACGGTCGTAAAATTTCCCCGCAATCGCTGGGCATTTTAGTCAAAGCCAAAAATGCCATGCTGATTGATTTACGTGATGGCAAAGATTTTCGCGAAGGCCACATCAGTGGGAGCCGCAACATTCCCTATAGCCAAATTACAAAACATCTTGATGAGTTAAAAACATCTGATCGCCCGCTGGTGTTCATTTGTAATCTTGGGCAGGTTGCAGGTTCTGCACTCCAGCAGGTCGGTCATGCAGATGCTTATCGTCTTGATGGCGGAATCAGCAACTGGAAAGCTCAAGGTTTACCTCTAATTAAAAGCAAATAATCTGCGAACAGGAGATTGACCATGGCTGAAGTCACTATTTATTCGACAACTGTATGTCCGTATTGTGTCCGTGCAAAACAGCTCCTTGAGCGCAAAGGCGTTGCATACAAAGAAATCAATTTGTCGAATGAAGCACCTGAAGTACGTATTGAATTGATGCAGCGCACCAATCACCGTACCGTGCCACAAATTTTTATCAATGAACAATTCATCGGCGGTTTTGACCAGCTTTATGCGTTAGAGCGTGAAGGCAAACTTGACGATTTACTGGCTTAATTTACTAAAATCATTATTTCATATTAAGGATTAAAGAATGAGTGAAGAACAACAAGCTCAACCACAACTGGCATTAGAGCGCATTTACACTAAAGATATTTCTTTTGAAGTTCCTGGGGCGCAAGTTTTTACCAAGCAATGGCAACCTGAGTTAAATATCAATCTGTCTTCTTCAGCAGAAAAAATTGATCCGACTCATTTTGAAGTGGCTTTAAAAGTGGTCGTTCAAGCCAATAATGAGGGCGAGACTGCGTTTATCGTTGATGTGACTCAAGCCGGTATTTTTCTGGTCGATGGCGTTGAAGAAGAACGTTTACCTTATATTCTAGGTGCTTACTGCCCGAACATTTTGTTCCCCTTCCTTCGTGAAGCCGTGAATGACATGGTTACCAAAGGCAGCTTCCCGCAGTTACTGCTCACTCCTATCAACTTCGATGCTGAATTTGAAGCCAACTTGCAACGCGCGCAAGCGACTGCGGTTGAAGGTCAAGCTTAATCGCTTTTCCCGGATATTAAAAAAGACCGCTTGTGCGGTCTTTTTTATTTCTTTTTTCCCTCTCCTTTTAGGAGATGAGAAACATTGTGTCGCAAAGGGAGAGAGAATTTAATGCATTTTACTCAGCATCCAGCATCAATTCTGCGCTCATACCAACGGTATTAAAACCGGCATCCACATACAGGATTTCACCCGTAATTCCTGAAGCCCATGGAGAACACAGGAATAAGGCCGCATTACCCACTTCTTCAATGGTAACGTTACGTTTTAGCGGTGCCACTTTTTCATTCAGATCCAGCATTTTACGGAAAGACTTGATACCTGAAGCTGCCAGTGTACGGATTGGACCGGCAGAGATTGCATTTACACGAATACCTTCTTTGCCCAGGCTTGATGCCAGATAGCGTACACCTGCCTCTAAAGACGCTTTGGCCATCCCCATTACGTTATAGTTTGGCATCACGCGCTCAGAACCTTGATAAGTCAGAGTCAGCAGACAACCCTGGCGTGCTGCCAATAACGGCTTTGCAGCACGCGCCATGGCTACAAAACTATACGCACTGATGTCATGAGCAACATTAAAACCTTCACGGTCTGTCACCTGGGTAAAGTCACCATCCAGAGTATGGGCAGGTGCAAAACCGATAGAGTGAACCACACCATCAAGACCGTCCCAATGCTTTGCCAGTTCAGCAAAGGTGCCTTCAATTTCAGCATCTACGGCCACATCACAAGGAAACACCAGTTCAGAACCAAATTGTGCGGCAAAGTCATCAACACGTTTTTTCAGTTTTTCATTTGGATAGGTAAAAGCAAGTTCTGCACCTTCACGATGTAAGGCTTGAGCAATACCAAAAGCAATTGATAATTTACTTGCAATACCTGCGATCAAAAAGCGTTTACCCGCCAAAAGTCCTTGTGCCATGTGAATCTCACTCAAAATAATTTAGAAGCATAATGCCAAGTCTCTGGCATTTTAGAAATTGCATAATGCATCTTTTTTTAGACCTGATGAAAGGAAGTCAAATTTCCGGCTGGTTCAAACCCTTACACTAGAGCGCTAAATGCAAGGCTTGATGGCTATTTTTCCACAGCTGTTCAGCCAGCTGCTCTTGATCCATAGCTAAGCTTTGCGCCAGTCCTTGCAGTACATAAGGTAAATTGGCCGGGGTATTGCGGGTTCGATGCTGCGTAGAAATTTGACAGCATAAGGGTGTCATATCGGGACAGTCGGTTTCCAAAACAAGGTGTTCAGGACCAATTTCCTGAACTACGGCATGGAGTTTTTTAGCATTGGGATTGGTAATCTGCCCGGTCACCCCAATTTTAAACCCCAGTTTAATAAAGGCCTTGGCTTCCTCTATGCCGCCACTAAAAGCATGGGCAATACCGCCCAAACGGAATTGCTGCCGTTTTAAGATCGCCAGAGTTTCTGCATGGGACTTTCGGATATGCAGTAATACCGGCTTGTCAAACTGCTGCGCCAATTCAAGTTGCGCTACAAAAAAATGCTGCTGCTTCTGAAAAATTGCGTCCTGCTTGTGCTGCTTTAAAAAGGTATCGAGGCCAATTTCTCCAATTGCTACACAATCTTCAGTGCTGAGCAACGCTTCTAAATCTGCCAAATGTGAACTTTGATGCTGCTCAATATAAAATGGATGCAGCCCAGGAGCCAGATAACTCCGCGGCGCATCCCGCAATTGATTGAGAAAGCGCTGGCTGTGCAGCAAGTCCTGAAATCTGGACTGGACAAAGCCGATCAAAATTAACCGCTCTACCCCCATCGCTTTGGCGGCATAGGCCAACTGTTCCCGATCCGAATCAAAGTCGGGAACATCAAAATGGGTATGGGTATCAAACAGCGAATAAGACATTAAGACTGGGCTTTACTGTCACGGGCCGCACTGGCCGCTTGCTCATTTTCGACTTCAGCCTGTGGTAAATAGGCTGTTTTCAAGACCGTTTGTAATTGATCATAAGGAATGGTTAAGCGCGGCAATCCCACCACATACGGACCAATTTCGTATTCTCCATATTGCAGAATCAAACCTTGAGTCGATAAATAGAAATTATCCGATAACTTAAATTTCCATGCCTGTTCATATTCCTCAACATTGCTGGCCAGTTCAGAATCAATGACCCACTGTTTAAAGGCTTCGTGGGCTTTCTTTTCCAGAGCAGCCTTTTGATTAGGCGCTAAAATATCCTGCAATTCGACAATTTTTTTCTTTTCCAGATCAAAGTTATAGTAGCGCTGCGAAGAGGAACCGTGCGCCCCGCCCAAATAACTGCTGGAATTTAACACCACGGTTGCCAAAGGCTGATTGGCATTCAGAATTTTCGGTTTAATCATCAGGCTAATTTGATGACTGGAACCTAAGTCTTTCAGTTCCTTATCTAAAGATAAAAATGTTTCTACATACGGAGTAACCTGTTTTTCCAGTTGCTGTTTTGGAGTTTCAATGGCAACCGAGGCGGCCGGCTCATCTGCCTGAACTGGACTGGAGGCTGCTGACTCTTCCGCACTTACTGCCGGCGGATTGGTCTTCAACGACTTGGCGGAAATATCCAGAGTCTGATCCAGACGTTTTAAAATTTGCTGATCAATAAATTCATCAATAAAAGGCTGGTTACTGGAAAGACGCTCGATGTTCATTTCAGGGCAATTATTCCCCTCACATTCTGGTAGATTTAAAGTTAATTTTTCTACATCCCCAGCCAGTTTTAATACCTCAGCCTGAGCCATAGTCTGTGATTGAGTTACTTTATCCTCTTGAGGTTCAGTATTTTTAGGCTGGCATGCTGTTAGTGCCATTGCTGCTGCAAGAAGACTGAGGCTAAAGATGGTTTTATTTTTAAGCATAATGCGACCTATAACTTAAACTGGTTAAATGAACTTCGACTCAATATCGGTATTTTACGACGTCTGATTAAAACATATGCTGATAAGCCTCAGCTTTCAATATCTGTTGCGTTTGTTCTTTGCTTAAATAAATATCCAGCTGATTGCCATCTTGTACAGTTTCATGGGTACGATAATGCAAACCTATACCCTCTTGATCAAAGAACCAGTCTGCCTGTCCCCAATACAATTTTTTGGGTGCCTGCTGTTTGACTTCAGCCTTTTGCTCTTGTAACCACTTTTGATACGCTTGTTGCACAATGTCATTCATAGCCACTTGCTGTTTGGGTTCAAGAATATCCAGCACAGTGACCGTTTTCTGTTTTTTACGATCTGCCACAAAGAAGTAATAACGTTCTTTAATGCTCACGCCTTCCTGTTTTGTATCTACTCCCAACTGCATCAGGACATATTGATTACGCTGATAGGCAATTCGGGTATACATCGACAACTCATAGGCTTTATTACTGGAAAATTCAGCCTGCCAAGCATCCGATTTTTTTACATAGGCATTGATAGCCTGCTGTAAGCTCATATCCTGTTTAAGCCCAATCTGGTCCTGAATCACCTTCGCCTGACTTTTGGCAATCCATTGATTTAACCAGGCATCTTCGGTATGGACGGTTTGAATAGCCAGATTAATACAATGCTGGGTTTCGCAAAAAGGCAAAGCGATGTTTGCGTCTTGCTCCTGAATGTTTAAGTACGGTAAAACCTCAGCTTTTTCGGTCGCAGCAGCCGATTTTGCAAACTGTTCGTGCGAATCGGATTGTTGTTTTTTAGTATCACAGGCACTCAGTATCAGACCAATCGTAATGATTGATGCAGCCCCTATTTTCCCCTGTATGCCCATCACTCTTTCTTCTCAAATAGCTCATTTATCTTAATGATTCTACATAATAAAACAGCTTCATAAAGAAGCTGTTTTATTTTTGCTGCGTTTAATGTTCACGTGTCGCCTTGAACTGAATATCCGGATAACGCTCTTGTATCAACTGCAAGTTCACCCGACTAGGTGCCAGATAAGTTAAATGTCCACCGCCATCGAGGGACAATTGATCATGGGCTTTTTTCTTGAATTCATTGAATTTCTTTTCATCATCGCAAGAAACCCAACGTACGGTATTAATATTTACCGGCTCATACACACAGTCCACCTTATATTCTTCTTTCAGACGATAAGCTACTACATCAAACTGCAAGACACCGACTGCGCCCACAATCAAATCATTATTGATTTGTGGCATAAACACCTGAGTTGCCCCTTCTTCGGAAAGCTCTTTTAGACCTTTTTGCAGCTGCTTCGACTTCAAAGGATCTTTTAAACGCACACGACGGAACATTTCAGGTGCGAAATGTGGAATACCGGTGAAGCGTAAATTTTCACCTGAAGTAAAGGTATCGCCGATCTGAATAGTTCCATGGTTGTGTAAACCAATGATATCCCCAGGCCATGCCTCTTCCAGCTGTTCACGCTCCCCGGCCAAGAAGGTCAATGCATCACTGATCCGTACATCTTTACCCAGACGGACGTGATTCATTTTCAAGCCTTTTTCATAGCGTCCTGAACAGATCCGCATGAAGGCAATACGGTCACGGTGTTTCGGGTCCATATTGGCCTGAATTTTAAATACAAATCCACTAAAGCCTTCTTCAGTCGCTTCTACAACTCGCTCATGGGTAGGATGGGCCTTAGGTGGCGGTGCCCATTGAATAAAAGTATTCAATACATGGTCTACCGCGAAATTACCCAATGCTGTACCAAAAAGCACGGGGGTTTGTCGGCCAGCCAAAAACTCCTCATGGTCTAATGGATCATTGGCCATTTGCACCAGCTCCAAGGACTCTTCAAAGGCCGCAAAGGCAAGCTTACCCACTTTTTCACGCAAATCGGCATGGTCATAACCATCACGGATTTCAATATCGGTAATGGTCGAGCCAAAACCGGCCTTGTAAACATAAAATTTATCTTCAAGGATGTTATACACCCCGGCAAAATCACGCCCTGTGCCCATTGGCCAGGTAATCGGCACACAGCGAATTTTCAGGACGCTTTCAATTTCATCCAGTAACTCTAAGGGTTCACGGATTTCACGGTCCATTTTGTTGACGAACGAAATGATTGGCGTGTCGCGCATACGACACACTTCCATCAATTTAATGGTTCGTTCTTCGACTCCTTTTGCCCCATCAATTACCATCAATGCCGAGTCAACTGCCGTTAAGGTACGATAGGTATCTTCCGAGAAATCTTCGTGTCCCGGTGTATCCAGCAGATTAATTACATGATTTTTATAAGGGAACTGCATCACAGAAGTGGTAATGGAAATACCGCGTTCTTTTTCCATTTCCATCCAGTCAGACGTTGCACCGCGATCTGACTTACGGCTTTTTACCATCCCGGCAACTTGAATCGCCTTACCCCATAACAGCAGCTTTTCCGTCATGGTGGTTTTACCCGCATCGGGGTGGGAAATAATCGCGAAGGTTCTGCGGGCCGCGACTTCTTTAGCGAGTTGATCTTTAAACATAGGGAATCTTCAATATGTACACAGTTTTGCACACACTTATAATGCGTGCCCAGACCGTGAAGTAATAACTTAAAATTGGCGTAATTATATATGAATGCTTAACCCGCATCCATGACTCAAACCAAGTTGAGTGAAATAGACATTTATTCAGGCGCATAAACTTTGGAGATAAGACGTTTAGGCTCTATTTAAAGTCGCTAAGATTCGTAAATTAAAGTAGAAAATGATGCAGGATTTTATCTACTGAATTTCCATCATCTTGAGATATTTTTTATATAGTCTTCTGATCTATGAGTTCTCACTAAAATTCAGTGATCCCGCTTGATCAAGCTAAAAGCCCCCTTACCAATCGCTTCAAAAAAGCTAAAGGAACGCCCTGCCTCAGCACAACGCTCCTTTTAGATAATTAACTGCAAATAGTGTCGAGTTTGAACATTAACCGCTAATAATCTGGCTATGAATTAAATTGTGTAAATCTGATGCAGACTTACTGTCAAGGATTAACAAATCTGCCCAATCAGGTACTATGCCGCCATGTACAGTAGCATCATCAGGATCGATTTTTAGCACCGCCTTGCCATTTTCATCACCGTCAGTTTTACTGTATTCAGCAAGATTGGATTAATCCGCAAATCAAGTATTGAAGAAATCAGCGTCACCTTCAACTTGATCATTGGCTGCATCATCAGCCACCCCATTAGCCAGCCTGCGCGATGGCGCTAATTAGCCGAATCCTCCGGCTTTCCTGGCTGCTGTTTTGTGCTGTAATGGATTCTCTTATTTACATCATGAACTATTTTTTGATTATGGTGTAAAATTCACTGGGAATGCGACTGACCCATTCATCAATATAGCTTTACACAGATTTGTGCGAGTTGCGAAAGATAGATTAAAGGCATGATGTTTAAATGACGATTCACTCCAATATTGAAAACACTCCATCTCCACGAATCAGTGTAGCCCCGATGATGGATTGGACCACCAAAGATTACCGTTTCTTTGCGCGTCTGTTTAATCCAAATGTCATTCTATACACAGAAATGGTCACTACAGGTGCCATCATTCATGGAGATAGCAAACGCCATCTGGATTTTAATCAGGAAGAACATCCGATCATATTACAACTGGGTGGCTCTAACCCTAAAGATTTGGCCACCTGTACCAAAATGGCACAGGATTGGGGCTATAACGAAGTCAACCTGAATGTCGGCTGCCCAAGTGACCGGGTACAGAATAATAAAATTGGTGCTTGTTTAATGGCAGAGCCTGATCTGGTGGCTGAATGTATTGATGCAATGCGTAATGCTGTTGAGATGCCCGTGAGTGTCAAACACCGCATTGGTATTGATCATATGCAGTCTTATGAAGAAATGCTGCATTTTGTTGATACCGTGGCGAAAACTGGTTGTAACAACTTTATTGTGCATGCACGGATTGCTTTGTTACAAGGACTTTCTCCCAAAGAAAACCGCGAAGTGCCTCCGCTGCGTTATGAAGATGTCTACCGTCTGAAGCAGGACCGTCCGAACCTCACCATCGAAATCAATGGCGGCATTAAAACCTACGCCGAAACACTTGAACACCTCAAGCATGTGGATGGGGTCATGATTGGCCGCGAAGCCTACCATAATCCTTATCTGCTGGCTGAACTTGGCCAATTGTGGAATCTGGAAGCGCCAGATCGTTTTGACATCATGCAAGAGATGTTGCCTTATATTGCCCGGCGTATGGCTGAAGGCGCACCTTTATCGATTATTAGCCGTCATATTCTAGGCTTGTTCCAGAACTTGCCAGGTGCACGTAAATGGCGTCAGGCATTAAGCGGCGGCAATGCCAAAACCCTCAAAGATGTAGAAACGGCGCTGGTGAATATTCAGGAAGCAATGCAGCGTACTGAACACTATGTACGAGCGCATCAGGTCGAAGCCTAAAAATACAAAGCACCGACCCCCGGTGCTTTTTTAGCATCCAGCAAACTATTGGCTATAAGCGGTGATATTGCCTACCGGAATCGGCTCTACATTATCAGAGGCCGAATGTAATACCGGTTCTACCGCCGGATAAGAGTTTGCCACCGATTCAAGAGTAGTCGCTTCATTAACAGGCTCTAGGGACGCCGCGAGCTGTGCCAGTTCCTGATCCAGTTGCTGACGATATTTTTCAATCTCAATCTCATCAATAAAAGTAAAAGCATCTTTTTCAATGGACCAGTTGTAGCCTCCACCAGCCTTGGCAATCTGCACCTCGATCGGATACTCATGCCCCTGATAGCTCAACTGTGAAATGGCCTGAAAGCCATTGCCGGTACGCTGGACAATTTTCACCTGCAGCACTTTTAAATGATAATCCTGATAATCGGGATTGGCATTAAATTCACGCTGCATTTGTCCCTGAATATTTCGGGCCAGTTCCTCAGTCGATATAAAATAGCTGCATCCTGCCAGACAGGCGATCATAAATCCCATCATGATTTTTTTCATATCGCCCTCTTTGTGATTCCTTCCAACTGCATTTTATCTGTGTCACACTTTTTATCTTCAGATTATTCTGTGATCTATTCTATACTTTTGCTGCGCCACGGATATATCCATCCTTGGTCTATAACCTCAAGTTATAGTTAATCTATTTAACTTAAATTACGCCATTTTTAAAGTTAAACCTATGCTAAAAATTTACATAAAAAATCCCTGATCAACTCAGGGATGTTTAGCAGACGAAGTGTTAATCGATCCTATGAATATGCTATTAAAAATCTTCTTCTACAGCAGGATTATGATGTAAGGCAGTATGAATCGCCTCTACCAGCTGTTGTGCGATTTCCTGTTTGGAAGCTTTGTCCAGATCACGCTTGTCCAGATGATAGTGCTCGGCAAAAAACACGGTCATGGCATTTTCATCTGAAGCAAAACCGATATCTGCGCGTGAAACATCATTACAGGCAATCATATCCAGCTTTTTCGCAACCAGTTTCCCCGCGGCATATTCTTCAATATTACGGGTTTCTGCGGCAAAACCGACCATAAATGGGCGCTTTTCCTGCTGGGCAATCGTAGCCACAATATCCGGGTTTTTCACCAGTGCGACATTCAGCTCATCACCGGCTTTTTTGATTTTATGCTCAGCCACCTGCGCAACACGATAATCAGCCACTGCTGCAGTCGCAATAAAAATATCACAGCCCTGCTCTAGCATCTGCATACTCTCATTCAGCATTTGCACCGCAGAGGAAACATTTTTACGTTTAACCCCATTCGGGGTATCCAGGCTGACAGGACCTGCGATCAAGGTCACGTTTGCTCCTGCTGCATAACAGGCTGCGGCCAGTGCAAAGCCCATTTTTCCGGTACTGTGGTTAGAAATATAACGTACCGGATCAATCGCTTCACGTGTCGGGCCAGCAGTAATCGTGACCTGTTTACCGGCCAGCATGCCAAATTTTTCTGCAATTGTACGCTGGGCCTTGTGAAAGTATTCGGTGACCTGTCGAGCCAGCTCTTCCGGTTCCGGCATACGGCCAAGGCCGACATCCCCACAGGCCTGTGAGCCTGCATCCGGCATGATCACATGCACGCCATCCTCAATCAACGTCGCCAGATTACGCTGCGTCGCTTTGGCGGCCCACATCTGCTGGTTCATGGCAGGCGCCACCCAAACAGGGGCATTCGTTGCCAGATATAAGGTACTCAACAGGTCATCAGCCAGACCTGCAGCGAATTTTGCCAGAGTGTCGCAACTGGCCGGTGCAACCAGTAACAGGTCAGCCCAGCGGGCCAGCTCGATATGCCCCATGCCGGCTTCTGCTTCAGGATCCAGCAGTTCAGTATGCACAGGATTGCCCGACAACGCCTGAAAAGTTAAAGGTGTAATAAAAGCTTGTGCCCCCCGGGTCATGACAACCCGCACATTAAAACCGGCATCTTTCAGACGGCGAACCAGAATGGCACTTTTATAGGCAGCAATACCGCCAGTGACTGCTAAAATGATATTTTTATGAGAAATTACACTTAGATCAAAGCTCACGAACAGCTTTCCTTTCTGTTGCAGTGGGGCTCACAATAGCATTAAATAATCACATTCCCAAGAGATGCACTTGGGGGAAAACCAATAATTCATAATAAATAAGTCTAATCATCATGCAATTTTCTATAAAAAACTGGCCAGAACAGGAACGGCCACGCGAACGTTTAATTCAATATGGGGCAGAAAGTTTATCCGATGCTGAACTGCTGGCTATTTTTCTCCGTTCAGGTTCACAGCAGCATTCAGCGGTCGAACTGGCACGTGTATTGATTCAGCATTTCGGGCATTTAACCGCCCTGCTGGATGCCCCTTTACAGGAGGTCAGCCAGTTTCATGGAATAGGTATCAGCAAATACACCCAACTAATAGCGGTCAAGGAATTGGGACGGCGTTATATTGCTGAGCATCTTAAACAGGATGCACTCGAACTCAGCAACTCCAAACGGCTAAGAGATTATTTACGTTTTGAATTGCTGGGAGAAAGCCAGGAGGTATTTGCCGTGCTGTGTCTGGATGCCGGCTTGAGAAAAATCAGTTTTAAAAAACTGTTTTATGGCTCCATTAATGCATGTGATATTTCCATTAATCAACTGCTACGCTATGCCATTACCCAGCAGGCAACCTCAATTGTTATTGCTCATAATCATCCCTTGGGCAGAGCCTATCCGTCTCAGGCAGATCTCGACTTAACCCGACAGATTCAGCAGGCCTGTCAACTGGTTGACATTCATTTGATTGATCATTGTATTATTGCACTCGAGGGCTGTTTCTCCTTTGCTGAGCAGCACCTCATCAAACCTGAAAGAACACCCTGAATAGCACTTGACAAAGCAGGCACAAGTTCCGAAGATCATGAAAAAAACTGTGATGATTCCAATAAATGATCGTACGTGACCAGCCCAGCCTGTTTAAACTGCTATTTTCCTGGCGGGGGACAATTTTACCGAAGGTTCTGCCCCCTTTAGGTGTGGTCATGCTGATCTCGGCCATTGTCGGCGGATTGGCGCATATTGGTTATCTTAATTTTCCAGAATTACCGCTGAGCGGCTTTACCGTGATCGGGGTCGTGCTCTCTATTTTTCTTGGTTTCAAAAACTCGGCCTGTTATGACCGCTGGTGGGAAGCACGCAAACTCTGGGGCATTCTGATTGCCAACGCTCGGCACTTTGACCGCGACTGCCGAATGCTGTCGCAAGGCCGCCGTGAAAGGGTGATTCAGCATGTGATTGTTTTTGCCAATGTCCTGCGAGATCGCCTGCGCCACCAAACAGCGAACCCGACCGAACTGGTTGAAACCAGTGGCATGAGCCAGCAGGCCATTACCCAGCTGTATCAGCAAGCCAATGCCCCGCAGTATACGCTGAGCCTGATTCAATGGGAGCTGATGCAGGCACTCAAAGAAGGTGAAATTTCTGACGTGATTTATATGCAGATGAATGATCATGTGGCCGAGCTTAGTATTGTACAAACCGGCTGTGACCGGATTGCAACGACACCTTTGCCTTTTGCCTATTCGGTTCTGCTCAACCGTACCGTCTATTTTTTCTGTTTTATTTTACCCTTTAGTCTGGGTTCAACCCTCGGCTTGCTGACCCCCTTGCTGGTGGGAATTCTGGCTTATACCTTTTTAGGTCTGGATGCCTTAAGTTCAGAAATTGAGGAGCCTTTTGGCACACAGAGTAATGACCTGCCCTTGGACTCTATGGTGCGTACGATTGAAATTGAACTGCTAGGAACTTTGGGTAAACCGACGCCACCACCAATTAAAGCTCAAGATCATAATTTGCTTTAATGTCTTTCCTGGTGTTTTCTCTACTCTTGCACCCTCTCTGACTCGCGGAGCAGCTAGAAATTGAGGCAATAACTAAACAAAACTCTCCCAGATCCCGACCTGCCCTGGTTTTAAACTCGGCACATTCCCCAGTTTAATCCAGGGCATATGGTCACCGTGAAAATCACTACCTATTGATACTTTGAGCCCATGCTCTGCAATCATTCGGTCTACCATCTGCCGGGTTGAAGCTGGGTCAATTGCGGGCGGTAGCTCTACGGCATCACCACCAAACTTGGCAAAGATTTCGATCAGGTAACGGATATTGGTCGCAGATAAATCATATTTGGTCGGATGTGCCAGCACCGCAAAACCGCCGCTTTCATGAATCACCTGAATGGTGTCTTCAAGATTCAGGCCATCAAATTTGACATAGGCTTTTTTGCCTTCCTTGATATATTTATCAAAGGCCTGTTGCGGGCGGGTCACAATCCCCTTCTCTACCAGCGTTTTGGCAATATGTGTCCGTGTTACCCGATCCGGAACTTGGTCCACTTTGGCAAGCACATCTGCATAAATATCCTGACCAATTAAAGGAATCAGCAGATCGCAAATCTGTTTAGAGCGTTCAGCCCGGATTTTCTTTTGTTGATTGAGCGCTTTTTGTAAAGGGGCCAGATCCTGCATGTTTAACCCAACAATATGCACACCATAATTTTTCTTGGTTGCAGGACGTGACCACTGGCTGGAGATTTCAACTCCAGAAACAATCTTAATCTCATGATTTTTAGCGGCTTCTTGAGCCAGCGTCAAACCATCTATGGTGTCATGATCGGTCAGGGCCAAAGTATGGATGAAATTGCCCGCCGCAGCGTCAACCAATTGCTGTGGACTAAAAGTCCCATCAGAAATATTACTATGTGTATGTAAATCTACGCCGTGCATCTCTATACTATAGACATTTATTTGATCAGATTTAGATACTCTAACATGAAAGCACTTTTAGACTTTGTGCCACTCATTATTTTCTTTTATTTATATAAAACTGTAGATCCAAAAGACACTGACCATCAACTGCTACAACTGATCGGTTCTGCTGGAGGTGTCGACAATAATAATATTCTTGTTGCGACCACAGGCCTGATCATCTCTATGCTGGTCGTCTACGGTGCCTTATTCGTCATGCAGAAATTCCGTCTGGACAAGCAGCAATGGATTGTACTGTTTATGACGGTGATTTTTGGGGGCATTACCCTGATCCTGAGCGATGATTTCTATATCCGGCTAAAAGCCGTTTTGCTGAATCTGGTCTTTGCCGGGGTGTTTTTCTTGTCGCCATGGTTTAGTAAAGATAAAAAGCCATTAATCCAGCGCCTGTTTGGTCCTGTCTTCAATTTAACGGATAAAGGCTGGGTCAAGCTCAACTATGCCTGGGTAGGGATGTTTGTCTTGATGTCATTTTTGCATACCTTTTTCGCCTATGTATGGATGGATGGAAAATATTGGGGTGAATTTACCGCATTTGGTGACATGATCGTGATGTTTTCCTTTATCATTATTCAGTTTATTGTATTGCGTAAATACTTTAAAACCGCTGAATAAGTCCAACTACAAACCAAGAGAGCCAGCATGCCGTTATTTGTTGTGAGCTGCACCGATCAAGAAGGTACAGTTGAAAAACGCCTCGCAATTCGTCCCCAGCACCTTGCCCGTTTACAAAAACTCGATGACGAAGGCCGTCTGATTGTGGCAGGTGCCATGCCTAAAGACCCGGCCAATCCTCAAGCGGGCTTTTATGGCAGTACCATTATTGTCGACTTCGATAATCGTGAAGCACTGGATGCCTGGTTACAGGATGAGCCTTTCCTGAAAGAAGGGGTCTACGCACACATTGACGTCAAGCCATTTAATAAAGCATTTCCTCAAGGATAAGGTTCATGCGTGTTGTTACTGCCAGTATGCTTGGCCTATATTTTATGATTGCTCCGGTGTGGGCGGTTGAGGTTTTACCTGCACCCGCCATTCAGGACCATCAGACAGTAGCAGCGCCAGAGACAGCGGTCCAAACCCAGTCCACTGCAAAGCCTGTAATTCTCCCGGCTGTAGCCACTTCTGCCCAGACCAGTCCAGCCGCTGAAAACAGGCCTTTAACTGCAGAGGAAATTGCCCGCAATAAGGTTCAGCAAGAAGCCAGGGTCAAAGCCTTGGTCAAAGATCAGGCCACCCGTTTGCAACAGCTGGAAGAAGCCAATCTTGAAGCCTTGGCCCAGAATCAGGAATTACAGTTAAAGAACGATAATCTTGGTGTTCAGGTTCAGGTCTTACAAAGCGAACGTAGTGCCCAGATGTTCCTGTATGGTGCTGCAACGCTGGCTGTCGGCGTACTACTGGGCTTCCTGATTGCCAGCTATGTTTATACCAAACGTCGCCGGCAATGGTAAGCTACCACTCTCTTTGACATAGTAAAGGTTGTGCCCGTTTTGTCTCATGCAATTCAAACCGCCGATCTGGATTGGCAACTGGTCGATGGCATTGATGTGCCTGTCTCCAAGCAGTTTGGTGATGTGTATTTTTCTAAAGATAATGGCTTATTAGAAACGCGGCATGTGTTTTTAAATGGCAATGACCTCACCACTCGCCTGACAGAACTCAAAGCTTTTGAATATTTTTGTGTAGGCGAAACAGGATTTGGTACAGGTCTCAATATTCTGGCACTGTGGCAGCTCTGGCAACAGCTTCGACCTGATAATCAGAGTCATCTGCATGCCATTTCAGTCGAGAAATTCCCTCTGTCCAAACCGGATCTGATCCGGGCTTTACATGTCTGGCCTGAACTCAAACCACTGGCGGATCAACTAATTGCCCAATATCCGATGCCTCTGGCGGGCTGTCATCGCCTGAGCTTTCCTGAGGAGCGGTTTAGTCTGGATCTTTGGCTGGGAGATGCACATGAAGTCTTTCCTGTCATCGAAAAAACCGCGCCGGTAAATGCCTGGTTTCTGGATGGTTTTGCGCCCTCCTGCAATCCGGATATGTGGGAAGAAAACGTTTTAAAGCATATTGTGCGCCTATCAGAGACAGGAACCACCTTTGCATCTTTTAGTGTGGCAGGCGTATTAAAGCGCGGCTTAAAAAATCACGGTATTTCTATTTCCCGTCCCCGCGGCTTTGGCCATAAACGTGAAATGCTAAAAGCCATCTGGAAACCTGCTGAAAAGAATGACAGTCCGTCAGAATCGGATATTGCTCAAAAAAAAACTGAATCAAAACCTGAGTTAAATACCCAGCCCCGCCAGATTGCCGTAATTGGCGCCGGAATTGCAGGCTTGAGTGCGGCATGGGCATTCGCTCAGCGCGGTCATCAAGTCTCAATTTACGACCAGTCAGCGCCGCTTGCAGGAGGATCAGGCAATCCTCTGGCCTTACTAAACCCCAAACTCGGTCCAATTGAACAAAGCAGCGCACACCTGATGACGCTGGCATGGCAATATGCCCTCAATCATTATCAGAGCTTTAAAGCTTTTCGCCCGATTCAGGTCAGCCAGCTGGCTTTGAAAAAGCCTGAGCAACTGCTCAGTTTGGCAGATGAATATCCAGCAGGCATTCTGGCCCTGCACGCGGTGGAATCTCAAGAGCTACACAGCGAATATCCTAGTTTAAAACTTCTGGCAGCTGGTGCTGTTTCGCCGCACCAGCTACAGGAGGAAATTCTGCAACATCCTAATATTCATTATGCACAGGCCAAAATCAGCCGCATTGAAACAGCCACCAACACTCAGCTGTTTACAGATCAGCAGTTCCTCGGGGAGTTTGATCATGTAATTGTCTGTACGGCGCGAGAAAGCCAGCAGTTCTTCACAGATTATCCGGTACTCAAACCGATTCGAGGCCAGGTCAGCTGGGTAAATAACCAGAACCAGCCCTTAAACCTAAAAACCGCCTATAGTTATGGCGGCTACTGTATGCAGCTGAATCATGAACAACTGCTGCTTGGAGCTTCTTTTCATCCAAATCGCGAAGACACAGACGTACTGACAGAAGATCATGTGCATAACTATGAACTTATCCACAGTGTCTTCCCCGAATATGCCCAATCACTGCCAGCCGCTGAGACCTGGCAAGGCCGTGCCTCGGTACGGGCACAAAGTCAGGATTATTTTCCGCTACTGGGTCAAATGCATACCGGAGAAGAAATTTACAGTTTCGCGGGACTGGGTTCCAAGGGTTTTCTGTTTGCGCCATTATGCAGTGAAATTCTGGCAGCCCAGATCCTTGGAGAGGCGTGTCCTGTTCCGTCGGATCTCGTCAAAAAACTCAGCGTGGCGCGTTTTCAGAAAAAAGTGAAAGCCAAAAAACCGTATTTCAAGCCGCAAATATAGAATCCTGTTTTAAGGGGATTCTCTCTCCCTATGGGACAGGGCGAGGGGGAGGGTTTTATTTTATTGTGAAGATATTTCACCTCTCCCTGCTCCTTTCTAAAAGGAGAGGGAAAATATTACCCCCATTAAAAAAGCGCCTGACGGCGCTTTTTTGACAAAGTCAATCATGCACTCTGTTCTAAGGGCATACCTGCTTCACGAGCAGCACGGGTTCCCCCCATCAGAATGACATATTCACGTGAATTGTCGAAAGCTTCTAACTTCTCAGCTGCACGTGGTGCTTTGCTTCCACCGCCACATAAAATATAAATTGGTTGATCCGCCGACACCTGAGTCAGGCTGTCTGCTGAAAGATCGTTAATGGGCTGATTAACTGCCCCTTTCACGTGTGCTTCAGCATAAGCACTTGCATCGCGTACATCCCAGATTACGGCATTTTCTGGGAACTCAAATGTTGTAATTTCTTGTTTACGGATCATTGCGCACTCCTTTGATATAAACAACACTTGGCAAATGAAGAAAACATCCCTAGCATCTCAGATATTCTTTCCATTTGTAAAGGTCTAAACCATGCCTTCTTTCGATATTGTTTCAGAATTAGAAATTTTTGAAGTAAATCATGCAGTTCAAAACACTCAAAAAGAAATCGGAACACGTTTTGATTTCCGTGGACAGGAGGTTTCAATTGAACTGAATGAAAAGAACAAGGAAATCAAAATTATCACTGAAAGTGATTTCCAATGTGAGCAAGTGTATACCATGCTGGAAAACCACTTCTATAAGCGTAAAGTCGACATTCAGGCGCTTGATCCGCAAAAAATGACAGCTTCTGGTAAAAATGTGATTCAGGTCATCAAGCTTAAAGATGGTCTTGACTCTGATACTGCGAAAAAAATTAATAAAGCCATTAAAGAAAGTGGCATTAAAGTGCAATCTTCAATTCAGGGTGACAAGATTCGTGTGACCGACAAGAAACGCGATACCTTGCAACAAGTGATGGCATTCCTGAAGGAACAGCAATTCGGTTTGCCTTTACAGTTCAACAACTTTAAGGATTAAGACAGCGTCCTGTCTGGCTGAGGAAATTATGGCACATCGCAATCGACTGACGAAACTGGTTCAAGCCACATCAAGACTACCTCAAGGTATTCGGACCACCTTACTGAGTAAAACTTTTGGCCGGATGGTGCCCATGGTGGGGTCGGCCAAAATCCGCTATCAGCACATCAGTGCGTCCAAGGTGGTCGTGAGCATCGCCAATCATAAAGCCATGCAGAACCATATTGGTCAGCTGCATGCCTGTGCCATGGCCTTGCTGGCAGAAACTGCGACTGGTTTTGTCACGGCGATGAACGTTCCGGATAGTGCCATCGTGCTCATCAAAAGCCTAAAAGTGGATTATAAGCGGCCCAGCAAAGGCGCCATGACCGCAGTGGCTACCCTAACTGCTGAACAGCAGCAATTGATGCAGAGTTCAGACAGAGGGGAAACGCTGGTTCAGGTCATCATCACCGATGAGTCTGGTGAGGAACCGATTCAATGTGAAATGCTTTGGGCCTGGGTGGCCAAGAGCCAGCTGAAGAAAGCCTGATTTCATCATAAAACCAAAAAAATCCCAGACAATGGGCTGGGATTTTTTATTTTCTATTCAGTTTTGTCGAGATTCTAAAAACTTCTGTTTTGCTTCTTCCGGAATCAGGCGTTTATTGCCTTTGACATCCACTGCGACAAAGGTAAATACCCCTTCTGTCACCCGTACAGGTGGACGCGAATCATCGTGACTATCCCATACCTCAATTTCCATCTGGATAGAGGTATTACCCACCTTTAAAATCTGGGTATAACAGCTAATCACATCACCCACTTTTACTGGAACCAAGAAGGTCATCTGGTTGATTGAAATAGTAGCACAACGACCTTTACTAAAACGTTCGGCATGAATCGCACCAGCTAAGTCCATTTGTGAAACAATCCAGCCACCAAATACATCTCCACTCCAGTTGGTATCCGCAGGCATTGCAATGGTCTGCAGGGAAAGAATTCCCTCTGGTTTAATATGAGAATCTGACACTTGAACTCCAGGCTTGTGAATTAGGATGAGGCATTTAACTGCTGATCAAGCCATTTTTGTAGCTCGCTTGAGCGTAATGCACCGCTTATTCTAGCAATTTCATCCGTTTTATTCATCAACACCAGCGTCGGAATACTCCGCACATTAAATGCAGCACTTAAACGTAGATTGGCTTCGGTATCGATTTTGGCAAACACAACATTAGGATATTGCTGGGCAACATTGGCAAAATGCGGTGCCATCATTTTGCAAGGACCACACCAGTCTGCCCATAAGTCAATCAGAATCGGCAGGTCACTATGGGTGACAAACAGACTGAAATTCTGTTCATTCAGTTCAATCGGGGCCAAGGGAACCAGCGCCTGATGACATTGACCACAGGCAGGATTCTCCCTCAGCTTCTCTTCAGGCACACGGTTTTTGGCCTGACATTCTGAGCATACAATGATCATCTAACGCACTCCAATATGTTGATGTAAGAATTCTAATTGGGTCGAAATCGCTTTTTCAAACCATTCTCCATGATAAATATCAAAATGTCGCATATTCCACTCATGATATTGTACAAAAGGAGCAATATTGGTCGCTGTTTCCCTACTGGACTCAATCGGTATCAGACTATCTTGCTGAGCCGCAATAAAAAGCGCAGGCACCGCGATCTTACGCACATCCAGAATAGGACGATAACGGATTAGCTTAAAGAACGCCCGTGCCGGAATATAGCCACTCCAATAATGATCCGGATTTACAATGGAGAGATAGCCCTCATAACTGTCCGGGGTCGGTAGAAAACACAGTCCCTGCCGGTCAACCACAGGTAAAGTTCTGGGTGCCATGCCGACCTTTGCTCCCATATAATCCTGACTGGAAATTTTCAGGGCTTTGGGCATTTGCTGTAAGGGATAAAGTTTGGCACTTTCGGCTCCATCCACAAAAGGTACCTGGACCATCACCGCCTGAATATTTTTTAACTCTGCTGCAAGGGTTAATACATGCCCGCCACTTAGCGCAGTTCCCCACAACACAATACGTTTGGCATCAATAGATTTACGTGTGTGTAAATGGTTAATCATCGTATGCCAATCATCAAGTTGAGCCCGGATTGATACCAGCTCACGTGGACGACCCGTACTTCCTCCCCAATAGCGATAATCAAAGAGTACCACCGCATAACCGGCTTTGGCAAAACGCTGTGCGTATTGGATCAGTTTAAAGTGGCGTAAAGCCGCCAGACCGTGAGCCATGAGGATGACAGCGGGCTTGTCGATCTGTTGAGGACGATAGAAATCTGCAGCAATCACTTCCTGACCGCTTTTGACATACAGTGGTTCGACTGTATAAGCGTACATACGCGCTCCATTGCGTTATTTTATAGTTGTAATCGTTTATAAAGTTTTCAGAACTAGACATCATATTTTCAGCTTAATGCTATCATAAAGCATATCAAGATAAATGCGATAATGGAGTGACATCATGAGCGAAAATGTAGGCTTTGCAGGTCAAATTGGTCCTGAACATATTGATCAGGTGGCGGAAAAAGGTTTTAAATCGATTATCAACAATCGTCCAGACATGGAAGGCGGCCCTGAACAGCCCTCCAGTGTCCAGATTGAGGAAGCAGCGCGTAAGGCGGGTCTGGATTATGTATTTCAGCCTGTGGTCGCGGGCCAGATAAGCGAACTTGATGTACGCACTTTTGCCAATCATTATAATGAGCTGCCAAAACCGATCTTGATGTTCTGCCGTACAGGTAATCGTTCTAATAATTTATATCAACTGGCAAAACAGATGGACTTGCTGGATGACTAAGTCCTTCTGGTACAAAGCTTTACTGCTGATGAGTTTGAGCTGCGCTTCTTTAAGTTTTGCAGCCAGTGACTTAAGTCGCGCTTTGAACTCAAATGTCAGCATAACAGGTCAGATGACATCGGCTAAGTTTGAACAGTTATTAAAAGATGGTTTTAAATCGGTGATTGTTAATCTTCCCGATCAGGAGCCAGGAAATAAGGTAAGTGTGAGCCAGTTACGTTCAATTGCGGAAAGGTCTCAGGTAAGTGTGATCTACCAGCCTGTAGTAAGTGGACAGATTTCCCAGGCCAATATTGAAGAGTTTGCCCGCTATTATAATGAGCTGCCGAAACCGATTTTAATGGTGTGCCGTAGCGGTACACGTTCGGCAGTACTCTTTAATCAGGCAAAATCTCAGGGGTTAATTCATGAATAAGTTATTGCTGATCGTATGCCTAAGTTTGACGTTTGTCGGCTGTAGTTCGATGAACCTGAAGCCCACTGTAGGAGTTAGTGTGGGAACAACCCTATAAACTAATAAATAAACATATGGCGCTATTTGCGCCATTTTTTATGTATGGTATCTTTACGCAAGATAACTTTTTCTATACATAAATAACAATTTATTGGGGTAATCCATGAAATTCTTACAAGGAACACTTGCACTGGCTTTAGCTACTTTCCTAACAGCTTGTGGAGGTGATGGCTATTTTAATAATAGTCCTGATAATTCTGATAAGGATAATAATAGTGATGGCTCTGCAACAGCGCCTATTGAAGCAGCTCAAGCACAATTAAATATTTTAAAACGTGAAGGTCAATACCTATTTGGCAACTATGATCCAGAGGATGCAACTACACGAAAAGGTTATATTGATCATGCAATGGATACTTTTGCTCAAGGTCCTCTACAAATCGCACTTGATGCCAAAAAACTATTCGACAAAGATAAAACTGCATTTTTTTACAGAGAAAAATGCATGGATTCAGGTACATATACCAACACAGGATGCTATATCCTATTTGGTGATGAACAAATCAAAACTGCGCTAAATAGCATTAATCCTCAAAAATATATTAATTGGGATTTTGATGTTAACGATGATGAAGTTTCAGGAATGAAACTCTCTCAAGAACAAATCGATGCCTTTACAGGGAAAACTATGATTATCATTTTTGATAATCGTAATACTGACAAAAAGTATAATGACGTCTGGGTTACGGGGGTATTTGGTTATCCATACAAACAAAGTTGGGGTTTGACACAAACAGACCAATTAAGAATTGTTTCAATGAATGAAGCTGATAGCAATTATCAGGTCACATTAACTTATGAAGATCAAACAACCGAAACTAAAGGTGCCTTGAGTATTTATAGAGATCCAACATCCACAGATGGGGAATTATATGTACTGCAAAATAACTCTTCATTTGATGTTCTGACCAATGACAATCCTAATACTCCAGAAGTAGAACCTGTTTCATTCACAATTAATTCAGTACCTGGTGATTCATCTTCACTAGCGACTTATCGCATTAAATCTAATTTGGTTCAAATATTAGATATTCCAAGTATCTCTACAATTTCCGGTACACGTATAGAAAATGAGGCACCGAGTTCAAATTCACAAAGCTTTACAGGAAGTATTTATTTAGAAGGTACAAATATTTTCACATTTAAAAAAGCTCTAAATGGGACTGCCCTTAAATTTAAACATATTTTTAATGATATTACTTTTGAAGGACAGTCTATAAATAATAATGGCTCCATTACCACAACCTTAAGTCGACCAGCTTCTGTCAAATATTAATATGTAAGTATTTGAAAGAAAGCCTTCTAATGAAGGCTTTCTTTTATATATTAGTTTTATATGTTTAAAACTAAAGATTATATTATGTACGACCTCATCATCATTGGCGCTGGAACTGCCGGAATTTCAGCCTATAAAGAAGCCATAAAATATACTCAAAATATCCTGATCATCAATGATGGCCCATGGGACACCACTTGTGCCCGTGTTGGATGTATGCCAAGTAAAGTTCTGATTTTATCTGCAAACCGCATGCATGAAATGCAACAACATGGAGGTTTAGGGTTAACTGCACAAGTTAAAATAGACACCTCCCAGGTGATGCCGCATGTACAGCAATTACGTGACCGTTTTACCCGTGCAACCTTAAAAGATGTCGACTCATGGAAAACTGAACATAAAATTTCAGGCCTCGCCGAATTCATTGATGCCAATACAGTTCAAGTCAACAATCAATCTTATCAGGCAAAAAGCTTTATTCTCGCTGTAGGAACAACGCCAAGCATCGATCAGGAATTGAAAGAAAAACTGGGCAAGCGGCTTATCACGACAGATGAGGTCTTTGAACTGGAAAAACTGCCAAAATCCTTAGCCGTGATTGGCAGCGGTGTCATTGCCGTCGAGCTTGCTCAAGCTATGCACCGTTTAGGGGTAAATACCCATATTTTTGCACGCAGCCGAAGAATTGGTGCACTCAGCAGCCCTGCTTTGCAAAAGCTCGCACAGGAGGAGTTAAGCAAAGAGTTAAACCTACATTTTGAAACTTTGCCAAGTGATTATCAAAACACTGAAAATGGGGTTGAACTAAGCTATATGGAAAATGGTAGAAATCAAACCTTAATAGTGGACTGTGTAATGGCTGCAACAGGTCGTAAAACACTCCTGAACACATTAAAACTTGAAAATATTCATCCCGATTTTAAAGACTTAAAAAACTTGCCTGTAGACAGCAAAACCAAGCAATTGTCTGATTTACCGATTTATATTGTCGGCGATGCATACACTTCCACCCCCATTCAGCATGAAGCGGCTCATGAGGGCAAACATGCTGCCAAACACTGCCTAAGGGCAAATCCTGATCAAGAGGTCAAAACATTAACACCTTTAGGCATTGTTTTCTGTTCACCTGAAATGGCAATGCTGGGGCAAAACTATAAACAGTTAAAAGATCACAACATTGAGTTTGTGACAGGATCTATTGATTTTAGAAAACAGGGACGCGCCATTATAAACGCAAAAAATCAGGGAGCTGCCGAGATTTATGTTGATAAAAGCTCGCGTAAAGTACTCGGTGCAGAATTGTTTTGCCATGAAGCTGAACATTTAGCACATTTACTGGCGTGGATGGTAGATGAAGCGCTTACTGTTGATGATTTACTAGATAAGCCTTATTACCATCCAACGATTGTTGAAGGTCTGCGGACTGCTCTAAAGCATGCCCGAAGGCAGCTAGCTTCACAATAATAGTTCAGCTATTTTAATTCAACACACGCACTAAACATTTTGTATGTACAATCCAGCGATCTAGCCAGCGCTGTGCTGCAAGTAACTCCAAATTATCTGCAGCACTAAGTTACTTCAAAGATACAAGCTGTATAAATTGCTCTCGCACAGGTACTCTCAACTCATCAGAGTAATCTTTTAAATTGCTCAAACCCACACAAAAAAATCAAAATTCAATTTAATTTCAATAATTTACAATTATCAACATAGTAGTCTAGAATACTTAAATAGTCTAAAGCCACTTGATGGATAGCTGAGTCCGAATCATTAAAGCATAGTTGATCACGATCACTTCGCCACCTACTGATGTAGACCATTTCTTTTCACATGCGCTAATATTGATATTAATCTCATTTTTTAATGCGTTTTAAAGATTCTCAAACAATATTGTATCTTGTCAATTCAGCAGCGGTTTGCACCGATGCCATTACAATTAGTTCACTTGATTAGCATATTCTCCTTCTTATTTTTTTCATTTTATAAAAAAGAAATCCCCCTGCTGATTAGCAGGGGGATTTTGAATAATGAGCTGGCGATGACTTACTCTCACATGGGTAACCCCACAC
>NZ_JAMXYB010000029.1:0-33602 GCF_024129495.1 Acinetobacter sp. S4400-12
TTTAAACCAATCAATCAATGATAATATTTCGATCAATCAACCAGTAAAAATCCACACAAGTTGTTCTTCATAATCTCTTAATGATCTTCTTACTGCTTCGTCAGCAGCAAGCTAGGTCGGCTATGTTACGCTTTCTTTGTAGAAAGTCAACCAGTAAATCCGATTATTTTTAAACTCATTCAAGACACTTAAATTTAACACCTTGTGCTAAATCCTTGTTTCTTAATAAGTTTTAATCTTCATCACTGCCGATGGATGTGCATTCTACAGCATTTAAGAGAGCTTGCAACACTTCTCACAAAGATTTTTTTTCTTATGTTTATTTTATAAACCAATATTTTTATAAGTATATGTTTTTTATAAAATAAATAATTCATAAAAATATTCATTATTTTATTTAAAAATGTTCTACAAAACATAAGCTATTGATTTTATTAAAATACTATAAAAAATAAGAGTAAAAAGCAGGACTTCTGCCCTGCTTTTTTGCTCTGAAGTTAATCAGATTAGAATTTCATACTGATTCGTGCCCAGTAATTGCGGCCCATATTATTAAATTGCTGATCACTTGTAAATCCATCTCCAAAACCTGCATTGCCCATTTTATTTAAATGCTCTGTATAGGTTTTATCTAATACGTTATCAATACCAACCGACAAATCTATATCTTTCGTTAAGTTGTATGAACCGTTAATAGACAATGTCGTAAACCCAGCACTTTTCTTTAGGTCATAGCCAACAATGTTACCTTCGTTTTGACTAATACGATTTTGCCCATCGACTAAGCGCCACAATAATCCAAAATTATATTTGTCTTGCACATAACGTAAATTCACACGCGCTTCTAAAGGTGAAATTTGTGGTAACGGCGTATTGTCTGTAGTATTTTTACCCCAAGCATACATGGTACTTACATCTGCCTGAATTGCATCTGTAAACTGATAACCAACACCTGCTTCAGCTCCTACAATAGTTGCATCCACATTTCGAGTATGAGCTTGCAACATTTTCATATGCCCTGTTGATGGCAAATATGTTGTAAGAACATAATCATTAATGATGCCTGCATATGCAGAAACCCAAGAACTTAAAGCTCCATGTTGATGTTGATATCCCGTATCTAGCTGTAAAGTCTTCTCGGTATCAATATTGTTAAAAGTATTTGGATTTCCATTACCAGATTGAGGACTAAATAACTCCCAATAATCTGGCATCCGTTCAACATATCCCAAACCGATATATGTTTTGCCATCATCATGTTCAGGATGGGTATTTTCAAATCGAATAAAACCGCTCGCTAATGTTTTATCTAATGTACGGTTATACCCATTATTAATAGAATCTTGGCGTTTGTCTTTTACATTCACCTGATCTAAACGAAGACCTGAGACCAAACGGTTTTGATCATCAAAGTGATACGTTATCTCACCAAAACCACCCACTGATTGATACTTCATATCTTTTGTTCTTGGTAGATTTTTATAATCTATGTTGTTGTCTGTGTCTGTTTTACGAATACTATGTTCATTATTTTGACTATCGACACCAGTAACAAGTTGAACTTCATCCCACTCACTTGTTACAGCAACTCGCGCATTTAAGGTTTTACGCGCTACATTGGTTGCCATTCTATCAGGCATCATCATGCTTGGTTTAAACTCACGTAAACTATAGTTATCCATGACATGATCATTAAAGTTATAGTTCACCTGTGCTTCAACTTTCTTCAAAGTCTCAGTGACATTGTTCTTTTCAACACGTAAGCCCACACTCTCACGTGCAAACTTTGAACCATCCATGCCACGACCTGCATACACGGCTTCACCATCGGCCTTACCACCTGTCAGTTCTACCCAGGTATCTTCATCCGGTGTCCAACCGAGTGCGATATCGGTATTCCAGCGCTCCCAGTCTGAAGGGACTGTGTTGCCATCGCCATCTTGATAACTATCCGATACTGAACGGTTAGCATTCAAACGGATATATTTTTTCTCGTCTCCTGCAGCAGCTTCAATATTATGGTCTAGACGGCCAAATGAACCCATTAAGACACTGGCTTGACCACGGTAGTTTTGATCGTCATCAAACTGTTCAGGTGTACGCTCAAAAATCACGGTTGCCGCTGAACCGGTATTGGCATATTGCACCGTTTGCGGTCCTTTAATCACCGAAATACGGTCATAACTTTCCGGAGAAATATAAGAGGTCGGCGAATCCATACGACTCGGACAGGCACCCAGGTTTTCAGTGCCATCGGTCAAGATTTTGATGCGTGAACCAAACATACCCCGGAAGGTCACATCGCCATTGGTCCCGGCTCCACTATTCACTGCACTAAAGCCGACAATGCTTTGTAAATAATCCGCACCATCGGTAGCTGGAATTGGTTGAATGGGCTGTTTAGGATCGGCACTGACTATCAGGCCATTGGCCTCATTACCCGCAGCGGAGGTCACCACAATAGGGGCCAGTGTGTGTAGCACTTTCGCCTCATCTGCAAATACCACACCTGAAGTACACGCAACAGCAATCGCAGCCGCAAGGGGCTGTAAATAAAATTTTGGCTGAGCCATTTTGTTTCTCACTTAAATCATAGATATAACTGTGCCTAAGTCAGTGAAGACCCGGCGTATCAAACAGGCTTTAAGTGAATGCTGGCGGAGCGCGGCCTTGAGGAATAAGAAAAAGTTGTTGAAGGACAAACCAGACATGTTTAAAGGCTTTTTCAAAAGCAATTAAACGGACCAGAATACGGTCCAGAACTTCTTGCACTTCCAGCTCAGGCGGCAGGATCAGATTGCCGTAGACCGTACAGTACTGGCATTGATGACTCGGATTGTGGTGATCATGCCCCGCGCTCTGCTCTATCACAGAATGGGATTCAAGATGGGAAGAGTCGGCATAGCTGGCAGACGAATGCTGAGTTACCGGCGATAAAAGTGCGCGCGTAATGGTTTCACAGACCGGTGCAACCTGATATTGCTCCGGCAGCAAAGGCTGTAAAAAAACAGCAATCTGTAAAAAAACAGCCACTAGAGAAAGCAGCAGTCCACCACGCAATACCATGATTGGCTAGCCCTACAAAACAGCAGATACTGAAAATTTGCCTGGCAGAGTATAACAAAGCCCAATCGAAATTGGGCTAAATTTATTCAAAAGAGCTGGAACTTTAACGTTTTACCGCAACTTTGGCTTTTTCACGCTGGCGGGCTGCTTTCTCAATTTTTTCACGTGCACGCTGACGTTTTAATGGCGATAAATAGTCCACAAACAGCTTGCCATTTAAGTGATCCATTTCATGTTGAATACACACAGCGAGAAGTCCATCAGCTTCTATCTCAAATGCTTGACCTTCAAGATTAATTGCCTCGATTTTTACACGTGACGGACGCTCAACTTTATCGTATATTTGAGGAACTGACAGACAGCCCTCTTCATAAGGCTGGGTTTCTTCAGTTAGTGGTGTAATTTTGGGGTTAATAAACACCATCGGTTGATCTTTATCTTCAGACAGGTCCATCACAATCAGCTGAATATGACGATCGACTTGAGTCGCAGCAAGTCCAATACCTGGCGCTTCGTACATGGTCTCAAACATATCTGCAGCGAGCTGACGAATCTCATCAGTGACTTCTTCGACTGGTTGTGCAATGGTGCGAAGACGGGGGTCCGGGAAACTTAAAATAGGTAATAAGGCCATACTGCGTCCTCAACTATGCCATTGATCAAAAAACCAAATGAAGGGAATGCTTCATCAAAAAAATGTGTGTAAGATCGTTATTATAACGCAACTACAGACATAATTTTAGGAATTATGATAATGAAAAAGGTTTTGAAGGGCATGCCATTTTTTAGTGCCCCGGGGTTTAAAAAACATGTGCTCGTACTCGCAGTTTGTATGGGCTTGGGGCTAGGAACAATTCACACCGCTGGGGCAGCGCCTACACGTAACGTCAATCCACCGAGCCTAAAAGCCAATGCACCACAAGTCTATGTAGTGAAAAAAGGCGATACGCTGTGGGATATTTCCAAACGATTCCTAAAAAATCCTGTACGTTGGCCGGAAATTTGGGCCAGTAATAAGCACGTGAAAAATCCACACTGGATTTTCCCGGGTGACCGCCTGCTGATGTGTGATTACCAAGGCCGTCCAATTATTGGTAAAGATGAAGGTGATGGCTGTGCAGGCATTATCAGCCGTTATATCGGTAGCACCGCGCTGCAACCACAGGTTCGGGTAGAATCTTTAAATAATACCATTCCGGTGATTCCGCTTGAACATATCAAGCAATGGCTGGAACGTAGCACGATTATTGCCCCGGAATCTCTGACCGGAACCCCTTATATTTTAGGAACAGCAGACCAGCGTGTACTGGCAGGCAAAGGCCAGAAAGTATATAGCCGCGGTAAAGGGATTGTGGCCGGTCAGCGTTATGGGGTGTATCGTGAAGCTGAACCTTATATGCTTACCGATGCCAAAGGGAATAAATACAATGCCGGCCAGGAGCTGATACAGGTCGCGTCAGCGATTGCGGTACGCAATGAAAATGACATCAGTACTCTGGAATTGACCGATACCTATACTGCTGAAGTGCGTCGCGGTGACCGTGTCCTGCCAGAATATGATCCGATGTTACCGACCCTGTTTTATCCAACCAATGCTGAAAATGTAACCTCTGGTGGCCAGATTGTGCGTGTACTGGGTTCAATCGGTACAGCTGCACGACATAGTGTGGTCACGATTGACCGTGGTGTCACGCATGGGTTACAGGCCGGCCATGTGCTGAGTGTGAACCAGAAAGGTGAAGTCGTGACCGACCCGAAAACCAAGGAACGTATTCAGTTACCAGGTGAGCGTATTGGCAATATCATGGTCTTCAAGGCATTTGATCAGCTGAGCTATGCTTATGTACTTGAAAGTGAGCTACCAATCAAGGTTGGGGCAGCGGTTCAGCCTCCCCTACTGGATGAATAATTTATAGTACTTGAGAGATGCTGCTGAAAAACAGCAGTATCTCCCTCCTCCACTTTTCATAATAATAAGAAGACAGGTAAAGGTCTCGACATGTTGAAGTCCTTCTCGGCTGCGCAACTGGACATGATCAGTTTATGGTATTTGGTCCAGCATTCTCTGCCCAGTTTTTATAAAATCCGGCAGCACTATTCTCATCTGGGCGATGCCCTGCATCCTGATCAGGCGCCCATCTGGCAAGCCTTAGGTATTCATGCCAATCATGTACAGCGGCTGAAAGAATTTCAGCTCGAAGCTTCACAACAAAAATTTCAGCAAAGTTTGCAGAGCATTCAACGTGATAGCGACTTCATTCTGTTAGACAGTGATCCTCATTATCCGCAGCAGTTAAGCCCCTATAATGATCGTCCGCCGATTCTATTTGGCCAGGGTCGGCCTGATTGTTTGTTACAGGCACAAATTGCTCTGGTGGGCAGTCGCAAGCCCAGTGCGCATGGCCGTCAGGTAGCTTATGATTTTGCCAGTTATCTGAGCGAACAGGGTTTTTATATTAATAGCGGACTTGCACAAGGGATTGATGAAGCCGCCCATCGCGCCGGACTGCAACAGCAAGGCACCATTGCAGTAATGGGAACCGGCCTGGACCAGACTTATCCGGCCCAGCATCAGCAGCTGCGCCAGCAAATTATTACTGAAGGTGGAGCTGTCATTAGCGAATTTTTACCCAATACCCCGCCCTTACAACACCATTTCCCACGGCGCAACCGGATTGTCAGTGGGCTGAGTCTCGGCATTATCGTGGCAGAAGCCACCTTAAAAAGTGGCTCGCTCATTACGGCCAAACTGGCTGCGGAGCAAGGTAAAACAGTCTTTGCCATTCCGGGGCATATTTATAGTGAGCATCATCAGGGTTGTCATCAACTGATTCGTGAAGGAGCCATTTTAGTTGATCATCCCGAGCAGGTGATTGAAGATCTGGCCCTGCCGACCCAATGGCAAGCCCTGCAAAACTCCATCAAAAATGAAACAGCAGCACATGAGCCGTCTTACATTCCGCAACATCTGATCTCCCTGTATAACCAGCTGGACTGGGTTGGACAAGATCTGGATCATTTAAGTAGTCAGCTCAGGCAAGATGTCGCTACTCTTACCAGCCAGCTGATGGAACTTGAGCTTTTGGGCTTTAGTACCCAGCAAGCCGGCATGTATCTGCGTTGTCGTGTACTTAAATAAGGTTCACAATAGGCCTTTGTCGTTTTTAGTAAGGTATTCACATGATCACCACCTCTGTTTCCGAAGCAGCGACCTGTCTCAAAGCTGGACAAGTTCTGGCATATCCTACAGAGGCTGTTTGGGGGCTGGGTTGCGACCCTTATAATGAACAGGCATTTCACCAAATTTTAAAGCTGAAACAGCGCCCGGTTGAAAAAGGCGTTATTTTATTGGCGGCGCATATTGCTCAGGTCGAACATCTGCTGGGGGAGTTGAGCGAGGAAATGCGTGAAAAGGTAATTGAATCCTGGAGTAATAACCGACCAGCAGAACGTGCAATTACCTGGTTATTACCCGCCCATGATGACATTCCTACCTGGATTAAAGGCCAGCATCCCAAAGTAGCAGTACGGGTCACCAGTCATTCACTGTGTGTCGCCCTCTGTCAGGCTTTTGGCGGCTTTATTGTCTCCACCAGTGCCAACCCTGCGGGTCTGGAACCTGCGCGTTCCCTACAAGATGCGATTGGCTATTTTCAGCAGGATTTAAATTATTTAAATGGTGACTTGGGCTTAAGTCAGGAACCGAGCCGGATCATTGATGCCGTTACCGGAGAAATCATTCGAGACTAAAGTCATACCCAAAATTTGAACTTTATCAAGACCGACTAAAGTTTTAAGACAAAAAAAAGCTCAACCATATAGGGATGGCTGAGCATAAAAAAGGATGTGTATAAATCACATCCAGAGGGTACAGAAAATCTCTGGGAGTCTGATAAAACAAGGATTTTTTTGCTTCATCATTCTCGATGGGCGTATTATGAGAGAAACGCTTCAGAACAACAAGTATATAAAAAATATCATCTAAGACATTTTAACTATTAATAAATAAAAAATTTTAACTTATATTAAAAATATCTTACTCTTTCTATTCTGTTTTTAAAATAAAGCTATATTTTTATTATTGATATAACCCTTCAAAATTACCAATTTAGCAATCAATTTCAATAAAAATTTACTTTTCGTTTGATTGAATTTCAACCAAACGATCTTTTGAGTCACACAAAATAGCTTAGGCCAACCTGATTTTAGGCTGATATTGCGCCAGTAAAATCCCCAAGAGAATAATAGCCCCGCCCATACTATGATAGATGGTCCAACTTTCAGCCAGCCAGATACTGGCAATAATCGCGGTAAAAACGGGCATCAGGTTCATGAAAATACTGGTCCGGTTGGGACCAATCTGCTGTACAGCCAGCATCCAGACCAGAGGCGCAATCAGCGAAGGAAAAATACCCGCATACAGCACACTGCTCAAGTTGGCAGGATTCAAACTGTCCAGACCCAACCAGGCAATAAAGGGCAAATGATAGATCAGAGCGAAACCGATCTGGATATACAGACTGATCAATAAAGGGATCTTTAATTGCCACTTCTTCAAAAACACCCCATAAAAGGCGTAGAAAAATACTGCAATCACCATTAGCAGGTCACCCCAATGGGCGCCATTTTGCCACAATGCAGTCAGGTCCCCCTGAGCCATCACATACATCAGACCACAAAACGATAAAATACCGCCGATAATGGCAAAATAATTCGGTATATCTTTTAGAATAAAAAAAGAGACCAGAATGGTAAATATCGGAATAAACGCATTAATTAGCCCCATATTGGTGGCTGTGGTGTAATGTGCCGCCGTATAGGCCAAACCCTGATAAAGCACCATTCCAAATGCGCTCAATACCGCCAACTGTAACCAGTGTTGTCTAACAAGCTGACGTTGCTGCCAGACCTTACTTAACATAAATGGAGTCAGAATGAGAAAGGCAATCAGCCAGCGATAAAAACTGATACTGGCCGGAGAAATCAGGTCGGCTGCATAGCGTGTCACCACAATATTTAATGACCAGATCATGACAGCCAGCACCGGCAAGGCAAATGCCCATGTCGGATTACGCAGATCGCTTGACATTTTTCTCACCTCAACGTATTCAAGCTCTTATTGTTATGGAAGTCTGAAATAATTGAAATACTGAATTTCAGACATCTATACTGTATAGAGGACATCTCGACGGATATTCAGAATAATGCAAAAACCGGACTCTCCTACGCTTGATAGGCTGATTGAGATCAATCAGTTTTTTTATAAAAAAGATGAAGAGGTGGAACCCCATTCTTCCCTGTGGGGGGATTTTAATTTTAGTCTGGACGGTATTTTGGAGCTTCGTACTGAAAAACAGACCTTTCTGGCTCCTCCCAATTATGCCCTGTGGCTACCTCCCCAGACGGAGCATTGTTCTGTTGCGCTAGACCACGGCATCACCCATTTTATCTGCATCAGAATTCATCCCAGCTTATGTGAGCATCTTCCTCAAGACGTTACAACCTTCAGTATTCGGCCTTTTCTGTCTGTCTTGGTCAGGGAAATTTTGGAACACCCTCCCGCTGCCCATAAGATGTATGTGCATCTTTTGCAGGTGCTGTTCGACCAGATACTCCAAGCAGAAAGGTATGATGATTATTTACCGCAAAGCCAGCATCCGGTATTGCTTCCTGTCTTGCAGCAGCTTGCAGATCCGATGTTGTTTCAATATGGCTTACATACCCTGCTCAAGCGATTTAGCCTGAGCGAACGGCAGATTTTACGTTTAAGCCAGCAGGAACTTGGCCTGCCTATTTCTGAATGGCGTAACCGTGCCAAAATTATTTATGCCATTGGACAAATTCGCCAAGGTACTTCCATCAAACGGCTTGCCTATGAGCTGGGTTATCAGCATAGCTCTAGCTTTATCGCCTTTTTCAAACGCTATACCGATCAGACTCCCTCACAAATGCGTTCCTTAAATTAAATAAATATATATCAAATATTTATAAAAAATCTCAGTCCTGCTGTTTTTATCACGTATGATTTTTAAGTATAAAAAGTAAAGCGGTGTCTTGCTGTCTTTAAAGCATGTTTAAATAAAAAATTGGTTTTTTATAAAAACGCTCATCTGCGAAATTTAATCTTACTTTTATACAGGGTACGCTTTGCATGAAAAAATTACTTCTCACGACTGCCTGTATGGTAGGCCTGACACTTGCAGGCTGTAGTAAACCGACTGAGCCAGCTAAATCAGCCCACACTCAAAGTACTACAGCGACTGCTTCTACGCCTGCTCCCGCTACTTCAGGCAATATGACAACCAATCAGCATGAAGACATCCGCAATGACTTGAATCATCTGCAAACCCTGACTAACTCCAAGGCAGAAACTGCCATGAATTTTCAAGACCGGATGATGAAAGCCGTACAGGCCAATAACCGTGATCAGATTCAGAGCGTCATGAAGGATATGCGGGGCTTCATGACAGAATTTAATCATGACCTAAAAACACTGTCGCTGAAAAGCCAGGAAGTGCATGAACTTCGCAACAAGTTTATTCATTCAAATGAACTGGGACTAGAGCTGACACGCTTGAGCACCGAAGCCAAACCAGATGAAGCTAAAATTAAGCAGCTTCAACAACAGGTTATGAATGTACAAAACGATATTATGCGTGATGTACAAACATTACAGGCCAAAATAAATCCACAACCAGCCCAACCAGCTCAACCAGCTCAACCAGCTCAACCAGCTCAACCAGCTCAATAATAAACCGGGCAGGTAGCTTCAGCCTGACCTGCCCTAATCACAACCTCATCTAAAATCACTTGCTGCCCAGCAAAATTCCAGCTACAAAGAACATAATTTATATGCGATAAGGATGCATGCATGACCTCGATTTCCGATATTTCCATTAAAACCATTCAAGGTGAAGAGATAAAGTTAGATCAATTCGCCGGAAAAGTTTTACTGATCGTCAATACCGCTTCCAAGTGCGGCCTGACTCCGCAATATGAAGGTTTAGAAAAACTCTACCGTGAGAAAAAAGATCAAGGTCTCGAAATATTAGGTTTTCCAGCCAATAATTTTTTAGAACAGGAACCGGGCTCGAATGAAGAAATCCAGCAATTCTGTTCACTGAATTATGATGTTTCTTTTCCGTTATTTGCTAAAATTTCTGTGGCTGGTCCAGATAAACACCCACTGTATCAAACATTGACAACTGCACAGCCAGAACGTATCGGTGAAGGTCCATGGTGGAAAGACTTGGTGGATTATGGCCTGACCCCAAATGAGCCGCCTGAAGTCCTCTGGAACTTTGAAAAGTTTCTGGTCAATAAACAGGGGCAAGTCGTCGCGCGTTTCGCTCCCGACATTACAGCGGATGATCCGCGTATCGTAGATGCGGTGAATGCTGAACTCGCCAAATAACTGCTTACTGATTTTATAAGTATCTATGAGCCTTATAGATACTTATTTTTGAAATCCTTCTCCCCCCTACTCTAGCTTGCCTGATCAAAGCGGCATGTAGCTGAAGATCTGCATAATTCATTCAGCAGGTAAAGCCCCCGTCATCTGTACACTGTATTGTACGACTTAGCTAAATCCTCCCCTGATTTCAGAGTGATCTCTGAGAGCACTTAAAAAAGATTTGTTATGACTTTGCAACAATCTTTTTTATCTCCATAGTTTGTCTCTATATTAACCCCAAGAAATATATCCAGATTGAGATCCTGATTTTATGGCCAAGATACTTGCCAATGCCTTGCTTCCTTTTGCTTTATTTAGTTCGGCTATGGTCTTGTTAGGCTGCGAGCAAGCGGTAGAGCCGCCTGTTCAACCCGATGAGATTACCGCTTCCAAACCAGAGTTAAATTCTGAGCAGCCAGTATCTTCGGAAACAGCAGCTGAACGGAAAAGCGGTAACATGTTTTATATCGTTCGTGATGTGGCAGATATGCAGCTTAAAGCCGGTGATTATGTTGAGCAACTTAAACAGACACAATCTGAGTTACAAACCGCCCTCAATGACCAAGATCAGCTCAAGCTTCAGGCCACTGCCAACGTATTGAAACAACAGCTAAATGGCTTGAATCAAACGCTCAACAGCCTGAATTTAAAGAGCCAAGAGATTGATTCTATTCGCCAAAATATGATACAGGCCAATCAGCAAGTATTGGCTACTCCTTTATTCAAGGGCGACATTGACCTCACCCAGGTCGACTTCAAGAAAATTGAACAGCAGCTAAATAGCGTCCAGCTTGAAATGATTAAACTGGCGGGCATGCTGATTCCGGACAATCAGAAGCAGTCCACTCAGGAAGGTTAATGTCCAGATCGCCTAGCTCCATTCACCTCTAGCAAATGGGGCTGGGCGATTGACTGGCTAAAGCCGCATATCCACCACAATACGACCATCAATTTTGCCATGTGCCATCCGGTCAAAAATATCATTGATATTTTCAAGAGGTTCCACATGAATATGGGCCTTGACCTTACCGTGTGCCGCAATGTCCAGGGCTTCTTTTAAATCCAACCGGGTTCCCACAATAGAACCGCGTACGGTAATACCTTCAAGCACCATATCAAAGATTGACAAGTCAAATGTTCCTGGCGGCAAACCATTTAATACCATGGTTCCACCACGACGAATGATGGCAATCGCCTGTGCAAATGCCTTTGGTGATACAGCAGTGACCAGTACACCATGACAACCTTCTCCGGTCGCTTTCATCACTTCTTCTTTCACATCCACTTTCAGGGCATTAATGGCAACATCTGCACCTAAACTTTTAGCCAGTTCCAGTTTGCTGTCATCTATATCAATGGCTACGATATTAAAACCCATGGCTTTGGCATATTGAACTGCGACATGACCCAAACCGCCAATACCGGAAATGGCCACCCAGTCCCCAGTTTTGGCTTCGGTCATTTTCAGGCCTTTATAAACCGTCACCCCCGCACATAGAATCGGGGCTATTTCCAGCAGGTCGACTCCTTCAGGAATCACTCCCACATAATTGCCATCGGCCAAACAGTATTCAGCAAAACTACCATTCACTGAATAGCCTGAGTTTTGCTGTTGCTTACATAAGGTTTCCCAGCCAGCATAGCAATGATCACAGTGCCCACAGGCAGAATACAGCCACGGAACACCCACAATATCACCCACCTTTAAGTGCTCAATACCTGCACCCACTTCAACCACTTCACCCACGCCTTCATGCCCGGGAATAAAGGGTAAAGTCGGTTTGACCGGCCAATCACCGTGTACCGCATGCAAATCGGTATGACAAACACCCGTGGCGATAATTTTCATTAATACCTTACCGGGCGCAATTTTCGGAATTTCCACCTCTTGGATTTGCAGCGGCTGATTAAATTCAGTGACTACCGCCGCTTTCATTGTCGTTTTCATATTTATTTTCTCCCAATTACTCATATCAAGGAGCCAACATTTTTAAGCGCTCTTTCTTCACTATATCGAATAATAAATAGCCAATAGTTAGAGATTTGTAGAAAATTTGCGCACTTCCAAATATGATTATCAGAAAGAAAAATACCGGGAGAGGACTGAAAAACTTAAAGCAGCGGGAGAACACGCCTCTACTGCAAAACACTGGATTGCCAAGATTAAGACTAAAAAATGTTGTGGTTTAATATTTTAAATGGATTCTAAAATTTAATACCAACTGAATTGTTAAGAGGACTATCAAGCCCAGCTTTCTACGCCAAGTATTCCCTCAGCTGTCAAAAATTACAGGTATCTAACCAGAATCAAGCTTTGGATCAAACTTTAAGGTCAATATTGTCAGAAATAGACAATGGCCTCGTGAGCTTATTGCTCGATAAAATTTTATTCTGCTTTTTGAGTGTTACGCCAGGCTTTAAATGCCGCCTGCATGGCATGCTGTTGATAAGGCTTGACCACACGACTTTCGAGAGTTGAAAAATCGCCTTTATAGACCAGATCCACCACCGATTTTGCCAGTTCCCGAATGCTGACACTACCTCGATGTTCATATTGCAAGATTTCTTGTGGTGTCAACGCCACATCCCAGCAAGACAGTGCGGAACCCAGATCTACCGCGATACTGAGGTAATAATGAGCATCATCCTGATAGAGTTCCCAAAAGTGGGGTTCATGAGCAATAAGGTTCATATCAATTCATTAAGCAAATGATGGACTTAATATATTACATGAGCTGAATGAGAAGCTATGCAACTTTAGAGAGTATTTCTAGCCTTGCTTTCTAGGGGGAAGGCATAAAAAAACCACCCTTTCGGGTGGTCTTTTCAATCTCAAACCGACAATTACATTGCGCGGTTTTTGATTTTGCGGATCGTTTCCAGCTGAGCAGCAGTTTCTGCAAGAGCAGCCAAAGCAGCAGCAGCATCCAAATCGCTCTTTTGATTGGCCAGCAATTGTTCAGCGTGTTTACGCGCTTCAATAATTGCCGCTTCATCCAAGTTTTCTGCACGGACTGCTGTATCAGCAAGAACCGTAACAACATGCGGTTGAACTTCTAGAATACCACCAGATACATAGATCAACTCTTCTGTACCATTTTCCAAAATAACGCGGATCGCGCCAGGTTGGAGCAAAGTTACTAGCGGCGCATGACCAGGCATAATACCCAGCTCACCACCAGCACCTTTTGCAATTAGCATAGTCACAGTGCCTGAGTACAAAGACTCCTGAACACTTACAACATCACATTGCATAGTCGCCATGAGAATCTCCTAAATTAGAGTAGCTAATTAAAGTTTCTCGGCTTTAGCAATCACTTCGTCAATACCACCAACCATATAGAACGCTTGTTCTGGAATGTGATCGTATTCACCAGCTAGAAGACCTTTAAAGCCACGAATCGTTTCTTTAAGCGGTACAAGTTTACCAGGCGCGCCAGTAAATACTTCAGCTACGTGGAACGGTTGCGAGAAGAAACGCTGGATCTTACGTGCACGGTATACAGTAAGTTTGTCTTCTTCTGACAATTCGTCCATACCAAGAATCGCGATGATGTCTTTCAATTCTTTATAACGTTGTAAAACGTTTTGAACTGAACGAGCAATCTCGTAGTGCTCTTGACCAACGACCAGTGGATCTAACTGACGTGAAGTTGAGTCTAGTGGATCGATCGCTGGATAAATACCAGAAGATGCGATGTCACGGCTCAATACAACAGTTGCGTCCAAGTGAGCAAACGTTGTCGCAGGCGACGGGTCAGTCAAGTCATCGGCAGGTACGTATACCGCTTGGATTGACGTAATCGAACCAGACTTAGTCGATGTAATACGTTCCTGAAGAACACCCATCTCTTCTGCAAGTGTAGGCTGATAACCTACTGCAGATGGCATACGACCTAGAAGTGCTGATACTTCAGTACCCGCTAGTGTATAACGATAGATGTTATCTACGAACAAGAGTACGTCACGGCCTTTACCGTTTTCGTCTTTCTCATCACGGAAATATTCAGCCATGGTCAAACCAGTCAACGCTACGCGTAAACGGTTACCTGGTGGCTCGTTCATCTGACCGTAGACCATTGCTACTTTGTCTAGAACGTTAGAATCTTTCATTTCGTGATAGAAGTCGTTACCTTCACGAGTACGCTCACCAACACCAGCAAACACAGATAAACCTGAGTGTGCTTTTGCGATGTTGTTGATCAGTTCCATCATGTTTACAGTTTTACCAACACCGGCACCACCGAACAGACCAACTTTACCACCTTTCGCGAACGGGCATAGCAAGTCAATGACTTTAATACCAGTTTCTAAAAGGTCAGTAGAAGCCGCTTGTTCTGCATAAGAAGGCGCTTGACGGTGAATTGGTAAACGCGCTTCAGTCGCAACCGGACCAGCTTCGTCGATTGGGCGACCAAGAACGTCCATGATACGGCCTAGAGTCGCTGTACCTACTGGTACAGAAATCGGCGCGTTAGTATTCGTTACGTTCAAACCACGCTTAAGGCCTTCAGTAGAACCCATTGCAATAGTACGAACTACGCCATCACCAAGCTGTTGCTGAACTTCTAAAGTAGTTTCAGTACCATCTACTTGGAGAGCGTCATAGATCTTAGGAACGCTGTTGCGTTCAAACTCGACGTCGATAACCGCGCCGATGATCTGAATGATACGACCGCTATTCATTGCTGTCTCCTCAATTCAAAATAATGTTAAACGGCAGCGGCACCACCAACGATCTCAGAAATTTCCTGAGTAATCGCGGCTTGACGCAGCTTGTTATAAATAAGTTGCAGGCTCTTAATGATCTCGCCTGCGTTGTCTGTCGCTGCTTTCATAGCGACCATACGTGCAGACTGCTCACATGCGATGTTTTCAATCACACCTTGATACACCACAGACTCGATATAGCGAACCAACAAACCATTTAAAAGCTCTTCAGCTTCAGGTTCGTAGATATAGTCCCAACCGTATTGACGGTTAAGATTCTTGTCTTCTTCAGCAGCTGCCAAAGGAACAAGCTGTTCGATCTTTTGATTTTGAGTCATGGCATTGACAAAGCCGTTTGATACCAGATAAATACGATCTAACTCGCCTTTATCATAAGCATCCAACATCACCTGTACAGAACCAGATAACTGCTCAAGACTCGGTGTATCGCCTACGTTTGTAGTCGCACCCAGCACTTTACCGCCGTAGTTTTTAAAAAACGAAACCGCTTTTTGACCAATTAAAGCAAATTGAACTTCAATTGACTGCTCTTGTTGCTGCTGGACGTGTTTAACCACTTTCTTGAACAGGTTAATGTTCAAACCACCAGCCAGGCCGCGATCTGAAGACACAATGATATAGCCAACGCGCTTAACCGGGCGGTCTACCATATAACGGTGTTTGTATTCAGGATTCGCTTGAACCAAGTGAGCAATTACACGGTGCATATTTTCGGCATACGGACGGCCTTGAGCCATGCGCTCTTGCGCACGACGCATCTTAGAAGCTGCTACCATTTGCATCGCGCGAGTAATTTTCTGCGTGCTCTTGATACTAGCTACTTTGGCGCGAATTTCTTTTAAATTTGCCATACGCTTAACCTAGTATTCGAAAGCCCTTGCGAGCTTCCGAAGGTTGATTCCGTGAACCAAACCAATACTAAATTCAACAAGGTTGAAAATTAGTAAGTTTGAGTCGCTTTAAAGCTTTCAATACCTGCTTTGATTGCAGCTTCGATGTCTTTGTTATAATCACCAGTGTCATCGATTTTTTGCATTAACGCAGCATGCTCTGAACGGAAGTAAGAAATTAACGCAGCATCAAAGTCTACGATTTTCTTCACTTCAACATCAGCCATGTAGCCTTCGTTAGAGGCATAAATTGAAACAGCCTGGTCAGCAATTGAGTATGGAGCATATTGTTTTTGCTTCATTAACTCAGTTACACGTTGACCATGTTCAAGTTGCTTACGAGTTGCTTCGTCAAGGTCAGAAGCGAACTGAGCAAACGCTGCCAATTCACGGTATTGTGCTAAAGCGGTACGGATACCACCAGACAATTTCTTGATGATCTTAGTTTGCGCTGAACCACCTACACGAGATACAGAGATACCCGCGTTCACAGCAGGACGGATACCTGAGTTGAACAGAGATGTTTCAAGGAAGATCTGACCATCAGTAATCGAAATTACGTTTGTCGGTACGAATGCAGATACGTCACCTGCTTGAGTTTCAATAATTGGCAATGCAGTTAGAGAACCAGTCTGGCCTTTAACTTCACCATTAGTGAATTTCTCAACATAGTCAGCAGATACACGAGAAGCACGTTCAAGTAGACGCGAGTGTAGATAGAACACGTCACCTGGATATGCTTCACGACCTGGCGGACGACGAAGAAGCAATGAGATTTGACGGTAAGCCACTGCTTGCTTAGACAAGTCATCATAGATGATCAGTGCATCTTCACCGCGGTCACGGAAGTATTCACCCATTGTACAGCCAGAGTACGGAGCCAGATACAGCATTGCTGCTGGATCAGCTGCAGCAGCTGCTACAACAGTGGTATACGCCATCGCGCCAGTTTCTTCCAGCTTGCGTACTACGTTGGCAATCGTCGATTGTTTCTGACCGATTGCTACATAGATACATTTAATGCCAGAGTTTTTCTGAGCGATGATCGCATCGATCGCCATAGCTGTTTTACCAGTCTGACGGTCACCAATGATCAACTCACGCTGACCACGGCCGATTGGAATCATTGTATCTACTGATTTATAACCAGTTTGTACAGGCTGATCCACTGATTGACGCCAAATTACGCCTGGTGCAACTTTTTCTACTGCATCAGTTAATTTCGCATCGATCGGGCCTTTACCATCAATCGGGTTACCCAAAGCATCGACAACACGGCCTAGAAGTTCAGGACCAACCGGAACTTCTAATACGCGACCTGTACAACGCGCTTTTTGGCCTTCTTGAAGGCTTAAGTAGTTACCTAAAACAACGACGCCCACTGAATCCTGTTCTAGGTTCAGTGCCATACCGTATAAGCCGCCGTCGAATTCGATCATTTCACCGTACATTGCATCAGCAAGGCCGTGAATACGCACAATACCGTCGGAAACCATAACAATGGTTCCTTCGTTCTTAGCGGTCGCGCTGGTGTCCAGATCGCCGATACGCTGTTTAATGAGCGCACTGATCTCGGATGGATTCAGTTGTTGCATTGCGCTATACCTCAATCTTTTTAAAGTTCAGTCTTCTTATATGCAATTAAGCCAGAAGACGAGTACGCATTTTTTCAAGCTTGTTAAGCGCAGAATCATCTATCACTTGGTCGCCTGCACGAATAACTACACCAGCAATAAGCTCTGGTTTTACTTCTACAGAAACATTTACCGCAGCTTCGAATTTTTTCTCGAGCGCTTGCGCTAACGTTTGTTCTTGTACAGAAGTTAATGGGAATGCTGATTCAATTACAACATCCACAGTATTGTTATTCTGTGATTTGAGCTGTTCATATTCTGCAGCAATTTCAGGAAGCAGAGTCAGACGGTCATTTTCTGCAAGCAATGTCAAAAAGTTAGACACTGCTGCGGTCTGATCTTCACCTAAAATTTTAGCAAAAAGAGCCACCTGCTCGGCAGGTGTAAGCTCAGGGCGATTTAGATAAGCTGAAAATGCTTCGTCTTGCACCGCAGCACTGAGCACTTCAAGTACAGTTGACCATGAGTCAGTTGCACTCTGCTCAGAAGCATAAGCAAATGCTGCCTTAGCGTAAGGGCGTGCCAACGTCAAGAGTTCAGCCATAATCCGCCTCTCTTAAAGTTTAGCAGCCAGCTGAGTCAGCATGGCATTGTGAGCTTCTGCATCAACTTGTTGGCTCAGAATTTTCTCTGCACCCGTCACTGCAAGAGCAGCAACTTGTTGACGTAATTCTTCGCGAGCAGAATTGATTTCTGTATCAACAGCTTCTTTTGCTTGTTGACGAATACGCTCACCTTCCGCAGATGCTTGGGTACGAGCTTCTTCTACCAATTGCGCTGCACGACGGTTCGCTTGTTCGATCAATTGAGCCGCTTGTGCCTTTGCTGCATCTAACTCAGCTTTCACTTGTGCTTGCGCGTCTGCAAGGTCAGCTTTCGCTTTTTCAGCAGCATTTAAGCCATCAGCAATTTTACGCTGACGTTCACTAATCGCATTGATTAGTGGTGGCCAAACGAATTTCATGCAGAATGCGACAAAAATCGCAAACGCAATCGCTTGGCCAAACAATGTGAGGTTGATATTCATTGCAAATTCCTCAAATAGTGAATTTCGGAATTAAGCTGATTAACCTACAAATGGATTAGCGAAGATGAAGAACAAGCCAATACCAACACCGATCATAGGTACAGCATCAAGAAGACCCGCGATTAAGAACATACGAGTTTGAAGCTGTGGAGCCAATTCTGGTTGACGAGCTACTGCTTCAAGGAAGCGGCCGCCTAGAAGACCAAAACCAATCGCAGTACCTAAAGCACCGAAAGCGATCAAAATAGCAGATGCAATTGCAACTAGACCTAAAGTGAGTTCCATGATAATTCCTCAGAGGTTAGGTTTATACCCAATTAAATTAAAAATTGTACCTAACCATCTTATGACAGTTAGGCAATTAACATTAATGCTTTTCGCTTGCCATGCTTAGATAAACAATGGTTAGCATCATAAAGATAAATGCTTGCAGGGTGATAATCAGAATATGGAAAATCGCCCAAGGCACAGACAATGCCCACTGGATCCAGAACGGTAATAATGCGATCAAGATGAAGATCAACTCACCCGCATACATGTTACCGAACAGTCGTAGAGCCAATGAAACTGGTCTCGCCAAGAAAGTGGTTAATTCCAGCAACAAGTTGAATGGAATTAAAAGCACTTTAGCAACTGGATTCTTTGGATTGAACGGATTCAGTGCCAACTCACCAACAAAGCCTCCAATACCCTTTTCGCGGATACTGTAGAATAAGATCAGGAAGAATACAGAAATTGACATACCTAAGGTAACGTTTGGATCTGTAGTCGGAACAATCTTAAAGTAAACTTGATGAGGATCTACACCAAGCATCGAACCAATCAACTGCTGAGCTGTATAAGGAATAAAGTCAACAGGGATTAAGTCCATCAAGTTCATGAGGAAAATCCACACGAAAATAGTTAATGCCAATGGTGCAATCAGACGTGACTTACCGTGGAAGGTGTCACGTACACTTGAATCTACAAACTCGATAATCATTTCAATTGCAGACTGGAACTTGGTCGGAACACCAGAGTTTGCAGCTTTCGCCACGACCCAGAACAGCAAACAGAAAATCAGACCCAGCCCGATAGACCAACCCATTGAATCCAAGTGAATAGCAGTGAACCCCATCTGTTGAGCTTCAGCACCGCTCTCGGCCAACTTCCATGTACCGTCCGGCATTTTGCCGTAGGTCATATTGGTCAAGTGATGCTTGATATACTCGGTCGAAGTAAGGGCATGTTCTTCAGCAGCCATAAATCACACCTGGTCAATGTCAAAAAACTAATAGAACAAGCGAACATCGCGTGCTGCTTGATATCTCGCCTGCTCAAAAAAAACTTTTCAATTTTTTGTTGTGCTTAAACTCGTTTTTGTAGACGTGACACCCAAAACGGAGCGACCCACGACATGGCCTGAACGAGCATAAAACCACAAAACAACGCCACCGCTGACAACGGCTTAACATTGCCTAAAATTAAAATGAAGCCAACAATCACGATTGCAAACTTGCCCATCATACCTTTATACATGTTCGAAAGAACCTGTTTAGAGGCACGAGCTCCCGCTGTCCGAAACGATTGCCATGAAAAATAACAGGTCGCAAGCCAACAGACGAACGCCCCTAAAGCGGCACTCAAGGCTGCGGTTGAGTCTTTCACGACCCAGCCGATCAAGGCTGAAACAGGGATCATACACGCTTGTAAGAGGACTAAAGCTTTCGCTAATCGTCGGTCAATCAAGCGACTAGTTCGGCTCATTATTTATTCACTCACTGCAAGCATGCTTGACAAGTTTAGCTGATGATTATTTTTAATCGCAGGCATTATAGAGTTACACCCCTGAACATGCAATCTTTTCCCGACCTTAGTCGTGTTTTTTTCCACAGGCCAAATGCTGGCAAACTAATCAAAACTTGTCTATTTTTTAAATCATTAGCGCGCACTTAACACGCAGTTCTGGGTTTGTCCAGCCAATTTCTGCCAGCCCTGTATAAAGTCCCCTACCCCATTCATGCTTTCATCCACCGTCTGAAAGACAATTGGCTGGAGTTTACGGTACTGACTTTTTCCGGCATGTGCTTCGGCCAGCAGGCACATTTTGGGTTGTGGACGGTGATCATGCAGGAACTTGATCTGTGCCATGGTCGGTGCCACATGCGGATCATCGGTCATGGCGCCCATGAACTTGAGGTTCAGCGGACGTTCCAGATACTGATAGGCATCGTGATAGGCCCAATAAGGACGGGCTTTGCTGACAGAGTGGTAACGCTGGGCTGTGGCCAACATGTTTTGCGCAAAGTCACGTGCATTGTTCCAGTAAATTTCACGATATTGCGGTAATTGCTGGGAACGCAAGGCCGCAATAAAGAAACCGATACGGACTGCATTATTCGGATCCAGCCAGACATGGGTATCGACCGTCTCCTTTAAGGCAGCACCTTTAGGATTACGCATCGGCAAGATACTCAGGATCCCTGATTCCAAAAGAGCGATACTTTTTTTATTGTCCAGCACTTTGGACAGCGGCGCTTCATGGGCCTGTCCCAGCCAGATCACCAGTCCGGCATCTTGAATGGTTTTACGGTGTGCCGGAGTCAGACTGACATCATGACCACTTTGATTGGCCAGTAATAAGGTTGGCTGCTCCGCCCCCTGGGTAATTTTCTTGGCAATCAGATAAATGGGCTGCGTCGAAACCACCAGACTTTGTGACCAGCTGAATGTGCTGAATAAAGCCAGACTACACAGGGCAAGGAAACGGAACATGAGTAGAACTCACCTAAAAACGAGGAAATTGTTAAGTGTTATAATATAACAAAATAGCAAAAATACCTATGCCTGATCGAAACTCCAGGTACTTCATGCTAAGATTTGAAATCTTTTTAATTTTCAGTTTCGCACTTGAGGTGAACTATGGGTTCATGTTCGCACGAGCACCACAACGCATTGCATGGCGTGCACGATCATTCAAATGTCGAGCGCCGTCTTGCAGAAGCGGAAAGTATTTGTGCAGCAACTGGAGCACGACTGACGCCGCTGCGCAAAGAAGTGCTGGAACTCATCCTGAAGGCGAGCGGCCCTATGGGCGCCTATGATCTACTGGCACAAATGAAAAATGCCAGTGACCGTCCTGCTGCACCGCCTACCGTCTATCGTACCCTCGACTTTCTATTAGAAAAAGGCTTTATTCATCGCCTGACTTCTATTAATGCCTATATTCCCTGCTGTCATCCGCGTGAAGGTCACCAGGCTGCCTTTTTAATTTGTACGGCGTGTAAGGCCGTCAAAGAAGCTTCTGCACAGGATCTGCTGAATCAGCTAGATGCTCTGGCCGCCTCTGATGGTTTTAGCTCACACCACAGTATTATCGAGATTTCAGGAACCTGTCAGCAGTGCCAGAACAAAGCATGAGCTCCGATCCTCTGATCCAACTTTCGAATATTTGGGTCAATATTGATGAGCGCGACATTTTAAAAGCCGTAGACTTTTCTTTACAAGAGAGAGAAATTGTCACGCTGATTGGTCCGAATGGTGCAGGTAAATCTACCTTAATTAAAGTCATGCTCGGAATTGTAAAACCACAATCCGGTAAGGTACTGAGCAGCCGGAGCTTAAAATTTGCCTATGTACCACAAAAATTCAATCCATCGCACAGTCTGCCTTTACGTGTCAAAGATTTACTGGCTCTAGAAAAATGTCCAGCCAAAGTTAAAGCAGAAATTATTCGTGATACAGGCATCAGCAAGCTGGAAAATTCCAAGGTGCAGCAATTGTCAGGTGGGGAACGGCAACGTGTATTACTGGCACGCGCCCTGCTGCGCCAACCGGATATTCTGGTTTTAGATGAACCGATGCAAGGTTTGGACATTCAGTCTGAAGCAGAACTGTATGACTATGTACGCAGTCTGCCAGAAAAATATGGCTGTGCCATTTTGATGGTGTCGCATGACTTACAATGGGTGATGCAAGGGACCACGCGTGTCGTCTGTTTAAATAAACATATTTGCTGTAGCGGCTCTCCAGACACGGTACAGCAGCACCCTGAATACCAGGCCATTTTTGGTAGTAACCGGGTATTCTATCAACACCATCACGAGCACTGCGCGCATGGTGATTCGGCCATCCCCTGCCAACAGGACCCTCGTCCACATATTCACCCCGAGCCGGAAGCTTAAACCATGATGGACTGGCTAGACCTCCTTTTACCTGCCTGGATCATGGGAACGCTCCTCGTGTTCCTCACAGCCCCACTTGGCTGCCTGATGTTGTGGCGCCGTATGTCCTTTTTCGCTGATACCATGGCACATGGGACTTTGCTCGGTGTGGCGATCGCGGGGGCCTTAAGCTTACCGCTCTGGATCGGTGTAACCTTTCTGGCTTTACTGCTGGTGGCTATTCTCTGGATATTGCATGACCCACGCCTGCCGAATGATGCTTTGCTGGCCCTGTGTTCGGCGACTTTGCTCTGTTCAGGTCTGCTGTTTATCCAGCATTTACCCAGTTTAAGACCGGAACTACTCAGCTATTTATTTGGTGATCTACTTACCATTTCATGGGCAGATTTACCGACCTTTGCAGCGGTCATTATTCTGGCCCTGGCGGTGCTCTATAAAAACTGGCAGGCACAGATCCAGATCGCGATTGATCCGGATATGGCAGTCAGTGAAGGGGTGAATGCCAAATGGCAGCGCCTGATCTTTATGCTGCTCTTGGCTTTATTTACCGTACTCGCGCTGCGTGCAGTAGGCTCCTTACTGATGGGTGCATTGCTGGTCATTCCAGCCTTAACTGCCCGACTGTTAGCTCATTCTCCCAAACAGATGGTGATCTGGGCTTTTGTGATTGCACAGATTGGCGTGACGGTTGGGCTGTGGTCAAGTGCCGGCTTAAATACTTCGACCGGCTTAACCATTGTCCTGACCATGGCCATGTTATTTGCCCTTATATTTACCCTACAAAAAGTTAGAAAATCAAACTAGGCTGCCATGACGAAGCGTTACTTTATCAGTGCCTGTCTGCTTGGCCAGAAAGTTCGTTATGATGGACAAGACTGTCTAATCAAAGAAATCGTTGAGCAGCTCCTTGCTCAGCAATATGTCAGCTTATGCCCAGAAGTTCATGGCGGCTTGGCCATTCCACGCCCGCCCGCTGAAATTCAACAGGGTTCTGGACTGGATGTACTTCATCAGCAGGCATCGGTCTTGGATAGAGAGGGAGAAGATGTATCACAGGCCTTTATACAGGGTGCTTATGCGGCCTTAAAAGTTGCGCAGGATTTTCAGGTTACAGACGCGATTTTAAAAGCCAACAGCCCTTCATGTGGTAGCCATCTGATTTATGATGGTTCGTTTACGGGAAATAAAATTCAGGGAGATGGGGTTACCGCAGCCTTATTTAAGCAGCATGGTATAAAGGTCATCACAGAGGAAGAGTTTCTAGCAAATTTATCCAGTTTGAATTCTTGAATTTTTTGATCGCTGTCCGAGAAGCCCTATACTCAGCCATTCTAAAAACAACAGCTTATTGATGAATATCCAGACCATTGATCTTTTGACACGCTACCATATTTAGGCGACTCAACGTCTGACGGCAGCACTTGAACCTCTCTCTGATGAGGACTTCTGTAAGGACTGCGGTCTATTTTTTCAAAGCATTTCCGGTACTTTCAATCATTTATTGCTGGCTGACCACTTATGGTTTTCCCGTTTCTATCACGGGTTTTCACCGATACTACCTTTAAATCATATTCTTGAACCAGATCGTACGGCCTTGCTCAAACGACTCAATCAAAGCTGTCTGCAATGGCAAAGCTTAGGCACTGCTTTAAATCAAGACCTTTTAAATAGCTTAATCAGCTATCGAAGCTCGCGTGGCCAAGCTCTGCAACTTCCTTATGCTGCCACATTAATACACGTTTTTAATCATGCCACCCATCACCGTGGGCAAATCACTGCTGCCCTCATAATGCTAGACTACGCCTCGCCTGAACTGGACATGATATATATGCTTCTAGATAAGCAAAACCCCTCAACTCATTGATGTACCAGACTTAATAAAAATGCCGCGCCCGCAAATAAGACCGCAAAACTCCGATTCATCACCTTTTGCTGTTTCGCTGAACTAAGTAAGCGTAAAACTTTGGCAGCAAGTCCGGTATAACCGGCCATCACAATCAGATCAATGATAATCATGGTTGCGGCCATAATTACATACTGAATCCATTGCGGTTTGGACAGATCCAGAAACTGCGGCAATACAGCCAGCAAAAATACAATCGCTTTGGGATTACTCAGATTGACCAAGAAACCGTTTAACAGCAATTTTCCGGCTGATTTACGGGCCAGTTCATGCTGAATCTGGATAGATTGCACTGGTGCTTTCCATTGTAAAAAAGCCAGATAAAGTAAATAGATAACTCCAAACCATTTCACCAGCAAAAATGCCCAAGGTGTTGTGGCAAAAAGCACTCCTGCCCCGGCTGCTACAATTGCAATTTGTACCAGCAAGGCCAGCTGTAGGCCCAGCGCATTCCAGTATCCCTGACGAAAGCCATAATTCAAGCCACTCGACATGGACGCAATTGCACCCGCACCCGGTGAAATACTAATCACCCAGCAGGCCAACATATAGGCAAACCAAACTTGATAGGACATGACATAGCTCAGTAGCAGTTTTGCCGAGTATTATATGACTTTTCCAATATCTTCAGGTCAAAATCCTGGTGAAATTCAAGTCGAATACTATTCACTCTGTAGCGATTCAGGCACAATAGTTTGATTGAAAAACAGAAATTTATTACAGGATTCATGAATGTCTGCCCAATCTGTAATTTTGCCATTACCCTCAGATCATGCTCGTTTTATTGTGCTACGTCTGCAAGATTTAAGCCTTGAAGAACTTAAACAACAATTAGAACTGTTATTTAGTACCCGTGACCGTTTGATTACCCAGCATCCTCAAGCACAAATTAAAACCGCAGTCGCTTTTGGCCCTGAGCTTTGGTCACGACTTTATTCACAAAGCCCTGCCGGCTTTCAACAGCTTGAGCCGATTCAGGGTTCATTTGACATGCCAGTCGTACCTGCAGATGTTCTGATTCATATCGCCAGTGCACGCGCAGATATCTGTTTCGCTTTAAGCCAGGCTTTTTTTGAAGGCATCCGTGACAAAGTTCATGTTCTGGATGAGCGTGTCTGCTTCCGTTATTTTGATGGCCGTGATATTACCGGTTTTATTGATGGGACAGAGAACCCGCAATTTCCTGATGACCGTGCTGAGGTCGCTTTACTCGGTGAAGATGCAGGCATTTTCCAGGACGGTTCATTCATTTTCGCACAGCGTTATGCACATGATCTGGAAAAATGGAAAAAGTTAAAAGTTGATGCCCAAGAACAAGTGATGGGTCGTAGTAAACTGGAATCCATCGAACTGGAGGATGAGGTAAAACCTGAAAATGCGCACGTTGCACGTACTGTAGTGGAAGATGAGGAAGGTGAGGAAATGGAAATTCTGCGTCATTCTCTACCTTATGGTGATGGCCGTGGTGACCAAGGTCTATTCTTTATTGCCTATACCAAAGACTTAACCATTATTGATGCCATGTTAGAGCGCATGTTCGGTACCTCTGGCGATGGAATCCATGACCGCTTGCTACATTTTGTAACTCCAATGGATGGCGCCTATTACTTTGCACCGAGTGAGGAGTTGCTGGAAGAGGTGTTGGAAGGGTAAGAATAAAAAAGCCGGCGTAGGTCTGATTTTTATAAATATTTGAATTAATTAAATAACCTGAATCGCAGATAAGAAATTCACTTAAAAAAAAGGTGGCTGAAAACCATTAGGGAGTTACCACACCACCTACGCCTTCAGCCACCATGTTCCATTTCACATATTTCTTCTGCATCATTGATGATTTTTTCAGAAATTTGAAGCAACCTATTGGAATTTTTTAAAATACAGCAACAAACGTTTGAGAATGGGATCTTTTCTTAGCCTCGCTCTTTAGTGAGGCTTTGATGTTTCTAAAGCTTTCATTTTCCTGTACGCATGCCTTAAACTGCTTGTGCAGTCACTTGTACATACCGCACCACGCCGTCCTGATAAAGCTTAGCGCAAAGCTTCGCAGTCATCTGAATTTTAAAATCATCCAGCACTTGCGCTTTAATGTTTGGTTTGGATTTGTTTGAATTTAAAGTTGTTTCAACATAATTCGCAAAGCCTGAAAATACGGCTTCAGTCAGATCTTCAATCTGAATATTTTTAAATTCAAATTGGGTTAGACAGTCCTGTAGGACCTCTACACTCATTAAGTCGTTTAAATTCACATCAGCAGATTTAAGCAGCAGCTGATATTGACGTTGTTTAAATGGACTTAAATATTCCCAGTTTTTGGTCAGGACCAGATGATGAAAACCGATTCGTGCATTTGAATTCAAAACATTGCGAAGCTGCGCCAGGAATAACGGCACAGGGCTATGATAGGCCGCATCCAGACTAAGCACGACATCAAAACGCTGGGGCAATTGCATGTCTTTTAAATGCAGAAAAGATGTCTGATAAATAGCATTTAGCTCGGGAAGATGCTGTCGAATATTGCTGACATAAGCAGGCTGTAACTCGACACCTGCCAGATACTGGACCTGATACTGCTGTTGCCAATGCAGCAAACTGGCTCCCTGACCACAGCCCAAATCAAGTAATTTATCTTTTGAATTTAAATGGACGGCTTGCGCCAGATGGTCAGCCAGATGACGGCAGGCCGTGACATAATCCTGCTCACCTGCCTGCCAATATCCCAAATTGCTCCAGGGCAACTGTGCCTGATCTCCCAACAATGTTGCCTGAATGGCATATTTATGTTGAGGAATAGCTTGACGCAGTCGCTGGAGCCATTTCATTTTAGTAACCGAGTTGTGGAGCAACCTCTACTTTAGGTTTGAGTCCTTTAAATGGCAACGGCGCACCCAGAATTTCTGCAATTTTCATTGCCGAAGTTACGGCCGATTCCAAAATCGGCAAGCCGTCGCATGACCAGGAACCACAGAAGAAGACTTTACGGTTCAATTCCAGATGGCGTTGCTGTAATTCCTGATTTAGGGCGACCGTATTGGCATCTACCACCGCACGGGTCAGCTTCACCGAAGAAATGATTTTTTTCGGATCAATGTCAGTGACTGGACGCCAGGTCTGAAATACCGGAGACTTACCCACCAGGGTCGGTTCAATGGCATTCAGCCAGATGGTAAACTGCTGACGGGTGAACTTACGGTCCATCATATAGCTCAGTACAGCCCAGTCTTTACGCTTCGGCGGCATCACGCTGCTATCGCTATGAATTACCAGCTCACCCTGTTCAAACTTAAATTTCTTTAACAGCGCAATGTCATCTTTGAATTGTGACTGATCGAGAAATTCTTCAATATGCACGGTGGGTGTTGCCACCACCACCCGGTCAAAACTTTTTACCAGACTGGCCGAATTCTCTACCAGTACCTTGTCATCCTGCTGCTTGATAGACACAATCCGTGCGCCGCTTTCGATTTCAATGCCTTCAATCAGTTTATCGACCAGCGCTGGCGTGCCGCCCTGTAGACGCAGCAAGGCATCCCCATCGGTCAACTGACGCAGGAAGGTGAGTAAAGGTTTGGCTGGCCATTCTCCGATGGTTTTCGGATTACAGGTACAGATGGTATACAGTACCGGCATCACCGCACCATGCCAGAATACTTCCTCGATTTCGTTACGGTTAATAAATTCTGCCAGGCTGATGTCCTGATGATCGGATTTAAAAAATTTCGTCAGCGCTGTTTTGAGTTGCAACAGGCCTTTGACCAGTCGCCAGCCATATTGCTGGATCCCTTTACGGTTATTGATAATTGGAATATTGCCAATTCGGCTGCGTGAAGTGGTTAGCCAGGTTTCGGTCCGGTCTTCAAATAACCAGCTACAGGCCATGTAGGTACGTACCGGATAGGTTTTAATGCCCAGATGAGTGGCCAGGCTCAGCGTATTCTTCCACAGATAAGGATTCATCACACGTAAAGGGGCATCAATCAAGCCACCTTCAAACTCGAGGCTATGGCTGTCCATGCCGCGACCCTGAAGCGCTTCAAAGATGGTGATATGATGTCCTGCGTCCTGAAGAATTCTGGCTGTAGCCAGTCCGGCCATGCCACTACCAATTACTGCGATATCCAAGCTGATCATCCGTCATTGAAAAACTGAAAGAAATTATGAACCATGCACCCGGCAAACAGGTTATTAAAATCTTCCAGAATATTTTTTTTTCGTAAACCTCTATTAACAGAAATTTCCATGATTTTTTATCCCGCTCAGCACCTTGGAATAATTTTTAAAATACGACTGGTTATCTTTATTTTTAATTTAGTTATAAGAAAAAAATATTTAAAAACATATGTTTTTTTTAACCATTATTTTAACAACCGGTTTACAAAAAATCCGCTAAGTGTATAATGTAGCCATTATAAAACTATAAATTCATCCAGAAGTATCAAGATGGATTTATAAGAAAATCACTCAAAACAATAAAAACTACAGCGCATAAAAAGATCAAAGCCTCTGCAAAAGCAGAGGCTTCTTTGTTTTCTGGACTGAAATATCTTTAGCTCTTCACGGGAATTTTACCAAAGCGGCCCTGATTGAAATCTTCAAAGGCTTGAATAATTTCAGCTTTATTATTCATTACAAATGGACCATGCCCCTGGATTGGCTCATTGAGCGGTTCACCACTGAGCAGCACAAACTGGCTGTCCTGATAGGCCTGTAACTGAATCACAGAATCACTGTCACGGGCAAACATAACAATGGAACTGTCCAGCACTTTTTGCGCGCCATTCACCACCAACTCCCCCTTTAACAACACCAGTAGAGTGGTATGGTGTGCGGGTACATCGAGGAAGGTTTCATATTCTGCTTTTAGCTCCCCATCCCATACATTAACCGGGCTGAAAGTTTGGGCAGGACCATGATGTCCTCCATATTCTCCTGCAATCACCCGGATATGCCCGGCCTCATGGTCCATTTCAATGCGTGGAATCTCTGCTTTGGTGATCGCCTGATAAGCCGGCGCAGTCATCTTGTCCTTGGCTGGCAAGTTCACCCAAAGCTGTACCATTTCAAACAGGCCACCCTGCCGGGCAAAGTCTGGAGAATGAAATTCCTCATGAATCACACCTGCACCTGCAGTCATCCATTGCACATCGCCTGCCTGAATCGTGCCGCCACCACCACTGGAGTCCTGATGTGTGACCTCACCCTGATAAGCCAGGGTCACCGTTTCAAAGCCACGATGTGGATGTGAACCTACACCGCGCTGTACCGTCGCGGGATCAAAATGGTAAGGCGCAGCATAGTCCAGTAATAAAAATGGGCTGATGGCCTGACCTAAGCGGTCATAAGAAAACAGGTTTTTGACTGGAAAGCCGTCACCTACCCAGTGCATGTGCTGGTTACGGTAGACACCGATCACTTTTTTCATCTTTTCACTCCTATATAGACGATAGGATAAACATATGCTTATTTTAAGCATTCGCCTGCGCCCAAGATAGAGTAAGATTAATATTCAGTATTCCAAATATAGGACAGTAATATCTTTAAACCGCTAAAAAAACTTTCTATAAGTCTTTAAAAACAATAGAAATTAGGCTTTGTCCTATTTTCAAGATTAAGCTTCCTGTAACCTGGGCTTATTTTGTCTCATTTTCATGACTATTATGGAGCTCAGGGACGTCGGCAATACATAGCTCAAGCCGGTGTCTCCAATACTGAATAACGAGGAGTATAAAAATGGCTAAGCCCTATGTACGTTTAGACAAAGACAATGCAGCTGTTCTGTTAGTAGATCATCAAACCGGTCTGCTCTCTCTGGTGCGTGACATTGATCCGGACAAATTTAAAAACAACGTGCTGGCACTGGCTGCCGCTGCAAAATACTTTAATCTTCCTACTATTTTAACCACCAGTTTTGAACAAGGCCCGAATGGTCCTTTGGTCCCGGAACTGAAAGAAATGTTCCCAGATGCCCCGTATATCGCCCGTCCTGGCCAAATCAATGCCTGGGATAATGAAGACTTCGTGAAAGCGGTTAAAGCAACCGGAAAAAAACAACTGATCATTGCAGGCGTAGTCACTGAAGTATGTGTGGCTTTTCCTACGCTTTCAGCACTCGCAGAAGACTTTGAGGTTTTTGTCGTCACAGATGCTTCGGGTACATTTAACCATCTTACCCGTGATTCTGCTTGGGATCGTATGTCTCAGGCAGGTGCACAGCTTATGACCTGGTTCGGTACTGCATGTGAATTGCACCGTGACTGGCGTAACGATATTGAAGGTTTGGGGGCTTTATTTGGCAACCATATTCCTGACTATCGCAACCTCATCAACAGCTATAACCAGAATATTGCAGAAAAATAATCCCATCGAGTACTTAAAAGCGGCCTTCGGGCTGCTTTTAAACCCACTGACCCTTGCTCCGTTCAGAAGAGATGCTTTGGGAATTGGTCTGATTTATCCTATGCTATAACTTTGAGATGAATTCAATATGCCGGGCTAATACATGCATTCATTTGATGACTATTATTATTTTTATCTGGTCGTGAAACATGGCGGCTTTAGTGCAGCCAGTGAAGCCGCCAATATCACCAAGTCCAAACTCAGCCGGCGTATTCTGGACCTTGAAGCACAATTCAATGTCACCTTAATCCAGCGTTCCACACGCCATTTTAAAGTTACGCCCTTAGGTCAGGAATTCTTTCAGGAATGTGAAAAGATCATTCATCAGGTCGAATGCGCGCACAGTGTCCTGCTGAAACAGAGGAGCGAACCGCAAGGCCTGATCAAGCTCAGCTGCCCGTCACTCATGATGCACTATCAGGTGCGCAGCTTATTAAATGATTTTTTGCAGACCTATCCTCAAGTTCAAGTAGAAATGGAGCTGACCAGCCGGCGTGTCGATGTGCTGCATGATGATATTGATCTGGCAATTCGTACCAACTTTCAGGCGAATGAAGACTCCAGCATTGTGGTTCGTGATGTGATTAAAACCACGCACTGTTTAATCGCCAGCCCAAGTCTGCTAAAGAACCGCCAGATTGAGTCTCCGGCAGATCTGCATCAATTTCCAACCATCGTTCTGGGCACACAAAAACCACACCATTCTTGGCTTTTACAGCATATCAGCGGTCATGAACAAATCGAAATCCCCTTACAGCCACGTATTAAAAGCAATGATTTAGCCGGAGTATATTATTCGGTGATGGATGGCTTGGGAATTGCCGACCTGCCTTATTTAACCGTTGAAAAAGATATACAGGCAGGCCGCCTGATACATATTTTGCCCGAATGGTGTTCCAATATGGGCACCGTACAACTGGTCTATGCCTCACGCAAAGGACAACGTCTGGTAATGGAAAAGCTAATCGAACATCTGATACAGGGTTTAAGGACTACCGCCACCCAGCATAACGGCTATATAAGCTGAGTCTTTTACAGCCTAAATAAAAAAATCCAGCCTGTAGGGGCTGGATCTTGGCAGTTAGATCGAATTGATTAGATTTTACCGACCAGGTCAATTGAAGGAGCCAGTGTCTCTTCACCTTCTTTCCACTTCGCAGGACATACCTCACCGGGATGGGCATACACATATTGTGCTGCTTTGATCTTACGCAGCAGTTCCTGGGCATCACGGCCAATGCCACCGGCATTGATCTCAACGATCTGAATTTTACCTTCCGGATCGATCACAAAAGTACCCCGATCTGCCAGGCCTTCAGCTTCAATCAGCACATCGAAATTTTTAGACAAGGTCCAGGTTGGATCGCCAATTAATGGATACTGGATTTTACCAATCACATCCGAAGTATCATGCCAGGCTTTATGAGTAAAATGAGTATCGGTAGATACGCCATAGATTTCCACAGCCAGCTTCTGGAATTCAGCATAGTTATCCGCCAGATCACCTAATTCGGTTGGACACACAAAGGTAAAGTCTGCAGGATAAAAAAAGACCACGGACCATTTTCCTTTCATGTCCTGCTCAGACACTTCAACAAACTGGCCGTTGTGATAAGCAGTGGCCTTGAATGCTTTGATTTCAGTATTGATTAAGCTCATTCGATTTTCCTATCTATTGCTAAAATTGTGTATTCATTCGATACAGCTAGAATACAGAAAACCAATCAATAGGAAAAACCGTAAATTTTCATAAAAACTATCGGATTTTTGGATTAAAATTTTCTATTGCATATTCAATTTTTATTTATTTCTTCAATGATACAGAATCTCAGCTTTGTACGGGAAGCTATTTAAATTATACGCCTTCTTTGGAAAGTTTTATTTTTAAGGCCAGGCCTGTGAGCGACTCTCCACCTGAATAAAAAAGCCCGCCAGATTGGCAGGCTTTTAAGCGGATCATCTACCGGTTTTCAGTACTAAAATGGATATACACACCAAAATAAGATTAATACATATATTTCATTAACTTATATCATTATGTGATGTATTTTGTAAAAATTCAATGAGAAATTGCTTAAAAATTTACACTTTCTTATTTCACTAAAAATTTGCTGATAACTAATAAGTTATGAAAACAAATATATTAAAGTGGAACGTAAGCCTGAGCTAAACGATCTTGTACTAGCTCAAACCTGATCTGACAGTTACCCATTTTTTATTGTGCCTGTCAGGTTAAATTTGAGCTAAATTCTTCTCAGCCCAAATCCGTTTTCCATCAAGTAAAGTTTCAAGTGGTGTACGACCACAGCACATTTTTCCTTGATGAGTCCGTTCAGTATTAT